>JBGPBQ010000104.1:0-12827 GCA_041481345.1 Anaerolineae bacterium | reverse complement strand
GTCGACCTGTGCTTCAATGTCCACGTCGAATCACCTGATGCAGAATATCTGGATGGTTTTGATTTTACCCTTCCAGCTGATTGGGTGGTTAACTCCGTAACCGACGTACCTGGTACTGGCTGCGGTTTAGGACACACCTTTGGCGTCAATCCCGGTAATGTAGTTTACTGGTACACCAATGGTATGCCCTCCGGCTGCGGAGACTGGTATTACGGCGACTATAACTTCTGCGCCAATGTAACCTTCCCCGCCGGCTGCTCTGCTTCATGGCAGCTGCCCTGGAATTACTATGGTGATACATATGGCAGCCCACCTCACTCTACCAGCGGATCTGAGCTGGCATTTTGTGAGCTTCCCGGCGTTTATCTGATCCCAGATAATCTGCAAGCAGCAGGCTGCAATGGTATCCCCCAGGTGCATACGTTATCCCTGTTTAATAACACAGGTTCCGACGGCACCTTCGATATGACCTACGCTGCTCCAGTTGGGCAGGCAACGCTTGAAGGACCCGCTCAAGTGTCTGCAATCTATGGCCAAACTGTGCCGTTCGAAGTTACCTTAACCCCGAACGTCTGCAACTTCGACCAGATCATCGCAACAGTCGATACTTCTGGCAACGGCTATTCCGCTCAGGCGACCATAACCAAGGATATCGTCAATATGCCGACTTGGGAAACAATCCCAGCATCCTCACCTTCCTGGGGAGGTACTGGCTATCCATCAGATGGCTGTACCGCTCAAAATAGTGCGGGTGAGTGGGTAACCTACGAGATCGGTGACACAAGCGGAACTGGACCGATTGGATTCTGGGGTTATAACATAACCACCAACTCCTGGTTCCAGCCTGGTGCAGCCAATATCCCAGCCGACAGATGGGCACCTGATTGGGCGTATGATCCTGAAACCAATATGTGTTATATGACCGGAGGCGCGAATACCCCTGGTGCAGGAACGTACAATGAAACATGGGCATATGACCCGATAGCAAATACCTTTACTCAATTAACAAGTTTCGCAAGCGTCCGTGACTTTCACGACTCATACGTTGGAGTAGTCGATGGCACCAAGTACATGTGCATCGGCGGTGGTAATAATGGTTCTGGTTTGACTTCCACCCAATGCTATGATCTTGGTTCTGGTACCTGGGCAGCTGAAAATGCTACCATCGGACCATACCCGATTGACGATTGGGGTTCAGCGGATGGCGTCCTCCATGCCGCCACTGGAGACCAGTTCTGGTTCGTCACTGGTGCCCAATCTGGAAGTGCCATCGGTGATGCTGTCTATTATTTTGACGACGCTGACAACGCCTGGCACTCCGCAGGAAACACTGGTTTAGCTCGTTATCGAGTTGAAGGTGATTTCTTTGACGGATCGTTTTACCAGGTTGCTGGCTCTGATGGTACATTCAATGGCACAACCGGTGTTATCCAGGGTTCGTTTGATGGAGCAAACTGGATATGGACACCTATGCCGGATGTGAACAATAGGAAGATGGACAATGTTGTCGCTCTGACACCAGAAGGCCTATGGTCCATAGATGGTTACGGCCTCATCACTCCTGACTTTGTTGAAAAGGCTGTGTTCTGCCCGTTGTGCAGTGGACCGCTTTCAGTTGAAAAGACTGCAACAACCATGGTCCTCCCGGGAGACCCGATTGACTACTCCATCACGATAAACAACAGCTCGGTAGATGAAGTGGCTGCATCGATGGTCGATGCTATCCCTGTAGGGACGACCTTCGTACCTGGCAGTTTAACCTGCAATGGTGGAGATTGCACTTATGATGCTGGGACGAACTCGGTTTTGTGGTCTGGAACGGTCGGTCCTGCAACTAAGGCTGGTGGAAATAACAATGTCGATTCATTGTCTGGCTCTTTTGTAGTATTTGACCCATCAGTGGGTGGTAACACTTGCTCTACGGCTGGTGCGGCGCAGACATTCTGCTTCCGGGCAGAATCCTACACACCAGACTATGGATATGTCTACAACTTGTTCGAGAAATTCCCCGCTGATTGGCAGGTAGTTAATGCTTACCTACAAGGCACACCAACCTGTGATAGTGGCTCGTGGGGTTCATTCAGCTGGTCATACCAGTCGGTCCCGAATGAAATAAATATCAACCATCCTCGCTATCAATCCTTTACCGATCACTGTGTAGCATACTACTGCTTCGATGTACTAACTGGCTCTACAGCCGGACTTGAATCTTGGTACTGGGCGGGCGATGACTACGGTAGCCCACCATACCATCCATGCAGCAGTGATATCTACACTCCAGCCGGATTCGCAGCCTGTGACCAGGCAATCAATCCTCAAGCAGCGATTTTACCTTGCGCTGCGCAAAATCCTGTTGTCATTAATTTCCAGGCGACCGCTGGTGAGACGTGCCCTGCAGTGGTAAACAATACCGCTGTGGTTTCTTCTGAAGGCAATCCGGATGTGTTTGCAACTGCAACTACCAATGAATACTGCTCCTTCGCTCCGGTTATCGTCGTCAATCCGCTCTCCCTAGCTGCGGAACAGCCGCCCGATACTGTAACGACGCAACAGCTGCAGATCTGCAACCAGGGCCCAACCCCATTGGATTGGTCGTTGACTGAAGTTGCTGGAATGAAGGTCGAATCAGTAACTCAGTCTCCTCCCAAGCAACTATCTGCAGTCAATAAACCTGCTAATGTCACACACGATCCGTCGATTAAGTTCAACCCATCCAAACCGACCAGTGAAATCCTACTGGATCAAGAACCTAACCAAGCGAATGGCGTCTTCAGTGATGTCAGCTGTGATCTATGTGGTACGGCGCAGGTTTTAGCAGAGAATTTTGCTCTGGAAGACATTACTTCCCTGGAACAGATCGTTCTGTGGACAGGTTATTATCCGGGTGATACCCCAATCGATCCAGATGTGATCAGGGTATTGATTCATCAGGATGCTGCAGGATTACCTGGACCAGTGGTTTATGACGAAAGCAATATAGGCTATAACCGCGTCCAAACTGGTGTTATCTTGTTTGGTGTTCATGAATGGATGCATACTTTGACTTTGAACACCCCAGCGATTCTACCTGCTGGAAACTATTGGGTAGAAATCTATAACGACACCGGATTTGGCACTGATGACTTCCTATGGGAAACAGGTAATCCCGATACGATTGGGCGTGGCCTCCCTGATGCTGCTGTTGCCTTCGAAGCACCTGGTGTATCCTGGTTCTATCCAATGGGCTATGGTGAACTTGCTATGCAGCTTATTGGGACTATCGGCGCACCAACTCCCCCCGATGTTCTGTTGGTGAACGCAGACGATGACGCCTTTGGTACTAGCCCTATCCAGGGCTTCTTACAAGGTTACGGCGATCTTGGTTTAGTAGACCTGTTCAATGCCATCTCTGCCACACCTACCTTGGCTGAACTCCAGGCTTATGATGTGGTTGTCACCTGGTCCAACTATACATATGCAGATGCAACCGCATTAGGGGATGTATTGGCAGACTATGTTGACACAGGTGGTAAGGTGATCGTCCTTAACTTCGCCATGGCTCCCTATGTCGGTACTGGTCTTGGCGGTCGTTTTGTAAACGAGAACTATACCCCAATGTGGGGCACTGGCCTTGCCTTCTCATCGAGCTGCCTGGGTACTTTTGATGCTGCTCACCCCATCATGGGAGGCATCACAGACGTATGTGAAACGTATCGAGAGTCTGGCACCTACCTTACACCTGCTTCAAGTGAAGTAGCACGCTGGGCAGATAATGAGCTGTTCGTGGCTGTAAAGGACAATCAAACCGCGGTAGCGATAAACGGATACGTGGGCGTCTACTACTTATGGACTGGCCAGATGGATGATGTGTTACACAATGCCATCCTATGGTTATCTGGCGGTGTGACGCCTCCTGCTGGAATCCCGTGGTTGAGCGAAGTCCCGACCTCGGGTACCGTTAATCCGTTTGCCTGCACGTTTGTCGACGTCAGTTTTGACTCCACTGGCATGGCACCTAGCGTGAACACCGGCGTATTGGATGTGAACAGCAACGATCCCGTTACTCCGGTCGTCCCCGTGGATGTCTCATTGACCGTTCTCGCAGCTCCGGACATCTCGGTCACACCAAACTTCCTGATTTCCACATTACTCCCCAATTCACAGGAAACCCAGAACCTCAACGTCTGCAATAATGGTCAGAGTGCTCTGGACTGGTCATTGGCAGAAGTACCTGGGTTGAAAGTCAACTCTGTGACCCCAATGACGGCAGCTGAACCAACCCATCCTATCAGTTTGGCCCTGGATGCAAACGGTATAAGCGCACCAACTGGTCCTGCTCCCGCGACACCGACTGGAGATGTCAGCCTGGTGCTCGATGATGGCAGCCGGGATAATGATATCGGGATTGGTGGAACACAGGAGTTCATGTGGGTGAATCGCTTCACTCCGGATCCTGCAGACTTCCCATTCCAGATCAACGAAGTTTGGATCTACTTCAGTAGTGCTGGTCTGGTTCATGTCGGCGATAATATCAAGATCGTCTTCTACGAGAACACCACTGGTGGGTTTGACCCCGCTCCTGGCTCCAATTATCTGGGCGGTTATGTAACCACTGTCCAGGCTTTGGATCAGTGGAACGTGTATACACTCCCAGATCCTGTGTGGTTCAACGGACCCACGGGTGACGCCATCATTGGTGCGATCGCGTTGACAGTACCTGGATCAAGCTACTGGCCGGCATCGATCGACCAGACTGCCACCCAACAGCGCTCCTGGGCTGGCTGGTGGAATGTTACTCCTCCACCTGATCCTCCACTATTACCGCCTGATGCCAGTTGGGTCTTGATTGACGATTACTTCCCTGGTAACTGGATGGTACGTGGGTATGGCACCACTGGCGCGGATATACCTTGGTTGAGTGAAGTACCGACCTCTGGAACCGTCCAACCTGGTGAATGCACCGTCATCAACGTCACCTTCGACTCTACCGGTCTGGCTCCACTTGTATATCATGGTGGATTAGATATCACCAGCAATGACCCAGACACACCAGTGTTCAACGTCCCGGTTACATTGAACGTAATAGCACCAGTTATCACGGTGGATGCACCGTCGCTTGATGTAACTCTCTACCCCAACCAACAGGACGCATATAACATGTATATCGGGAACATTGGGACGGCGGATCTAACCTGGGCGGTTACCGATGGTGCCACCTGGCTTAGTGAGGATCCTGTGTCTGGTACCGTTCCGCCCTCTGGTGAAACGCAGGTGGTAATCTACTTCGACTCTACAGGTCTTACACCTGGTGTTTACACGACAAACATGGTAATCACCAGCAACGATCCTGTCCAGCCGGAGATCACGCTACCAGTTAAGCTGACAGTGATTCCTTTCGTATCTGATCTATCGATAGTCAAAACAGCCACTCCAGATATGGTGAAAGTCGGTGAGATGATCACTTATACTCTGGTTGTCAGCAACGCTGGATCACAAGACGCGGCGGGTGTCGTGGTTACAGATACTCTGCCAATCGATTTTGTCGACTTTATTTCTGCCAGTGCAGGGTGCAATGAAATAACAGGTGCAGTAACCTGTAATGTCGGTAATCTCGCGATGGGTGATACAATCACTCTCACAATTACCGTCAAGGCGATTGAAGCTGGCACTGCCACCAACATCGCTGGAACCTTCTCGTCTAGCACCGATCCTCATATGGCGAATAACACCTCTAAAGTCGATACCATAATCAAGCCGGCGTTCTACTACTTCTACCTACCAATCATTCAAAAACACTGATCGATTGGACCATAAAAAAAAGTTCGGGCGGTGCAAAGCACCGCCCGAACTTTTTTTTACTCTGTCAGCTCAAATTCCAGGTGCAGAACCCGCACCCACACTCCCTTCGAACGGCAGGTCGAGATTAATTTTTCTCCCCCAAGAGAATTCAGCAATGTATCTGTGGTTGCGATCACACCCCTCACCTGTTTGTCCTGGATATACTGTTCAAGTTTCGTTAGATCTCCCAGGATGTTCACTCCATGGATGTTGCTTCCCCACTTTAACGAATCATCATCTAAAAAACCAACCACACTATATCCTATGGTTGGGTTTCGTAGAATCCACCTGAGAGCGATCTCGCCCGCGTCTTCAGCCCCATAAAGCAGCACATTTTCTTTTTTTGTGTCCGCAAATTGCCTGTTGTAAAATCTGTCTAAGATCAAGAAGGAAGAACGCGAAGCAGATAGGCTGAGGAGCAGATACAGGGTGAATAATAAAAAAACATCGCCTGTGTAAGGTTGTTCCGGAAAAATCCAATTTATCACAAGCCATGACATCCCCCCCGAAATGATGGCCGCTCCGGTGTAGCGCATGAGGTCGTTAATTCCGATATACCTCCACACACCTCGATAGACTCCGAAAATATAAAATGCGAAATAAGTAACCCCCAGTATTATTGGCCACGAATGTAGAAATAGATTCATACTGGTCGTGGTCATATTGAGCCCAAATCGTGTCCAAAATGCAAGGTAATAGCCCACCCCGATCAGCATAAGGTCGAAGATCAGCTCAAAAATTCTACGTCTGAAGGTTAGATTAACAATCCAACGGGTTATTCCGTTTGATTGATCTTGGGGCTCAGAGACTACTTTCATCCTGGAAAGATATGCCACAAATAAGGATAGGACGATTAGCAGTATAGGTATTAGAACTAGGCTCAAGTCATAGTCCAATGTATCTAGTCCAATAGAAGCAAGACCAGAGACAATGGCAATCCCATAAAGGACCAGCACTGCCTGGCGCTCTGATAAACCAAAAGCCACCAGGCGGTGTGATGTGTGGTCTTTACCGCCCACTGCAGGGCTTTGCCCGCGTAGGATACGTGTAATGGCTACCAGACCTGTATCCAGGATAGGCAAAAGTAATACCAATGTGGGCACCCCAATGATCGCAAAAATATTGGAAGCCTGTGTCCTCCGCGCAATAGCTAATACTGCCAGGGAAAATCCCAGGAACATACTCCCACTATCACCCATAAAAATCTTGGCAGGAGGGAAATTAAACACCAAAAATCCTAGGATACTGCCGCAAAGCGCTAATGATAGGACCAATAGTTCTGGATAGCCTGTCCTCCAGAAGAAGATCGAAAGAAACCCTGCGGTAATCAGTGCAACGCCTGCTGCCAAACCATCCATATTATCCAGCAGGTTGATCGCGTTGGTGATCCCCACCAACCATAAGAAAGTCAACAGGATATTCGCTATCGGCCAACGGAAGAATTCGATGGTGATATTGCCAAAAAATATGACGACGGTAGCTGCCAGAATTTGAAAAACCAGTTTTATTGGAGGGCTGATGTGTTTAAAATCGTCATAAATTCCAACCGCAAACATGATCACGATTGCCACTAGAATGCTCCAGCGGTCAATAAAAATGCTTTTACTGCTATCAATAAAATGAACCGCAGTTATTGAAACCCCAAATGCGATGAACATACCAATCCCCCCGAGTGTGGGGGTTGGTCGTCTGTGCCACCGGTCAGCGCGCGGCATCACTACTTGACCGGTCCGGAAGCTAAACCAGCGGACTGCAGGCACGAGTATCAGGCTGGTAATGAAAGCAATGATCAGCGGTAAAAATGTGGCGTACGACAAGGGGTTTTCTCCGCTGTATTACTCCTCGTTTATGGCAGTGATAATGTTTGCGTGATCAAATCTTGAATGCGGCTGGTAACAGAAGCAGGAGCTCCGGACAAGGCCTGGTTGGCATAATATTGGGCGTTGGCTTTATCGCCAAGCTGTATATACATTTTGGCAAGCGCTTCCTGAACTTTCCACAGCTCACTCGAGCTCAATCCTCCTTTGATTAATTGTTCCAACACATTAATTGCCTGGTGTAACTGATCAATGTTCGCACTGTCCGGGTTCAGATTTGCCAATTGAACGTAGACATTACCTAGCGATACCAGATAACTGGTTTTAGAATTTGTATCTGTATATTTGGAAACATCAGCCGCGGTCTGATAATATTGAACGGCTGTTAATAATGCCTGTAGTTTTGCTGCCGAGTCTTTTGTGGAACTGGCAACCTTCATATAGTAATCTCCCAATAATCCTTGGGTTAAGTTATATTTTGCATCTAGAGACAGTGCTTGTTGTAGTCGCTGCAATGCCTGATCAGGCTGTCCGAGTAGCTGCATATACAAGACAGCCCATTCGTCCCATATTGTGGAGTTATTGGGGCTCAGCTCGACCGCAGTCGTGTAATAATCGGATGCTTTCTGCGCCCTTTGACTGCGGGTCTCGGTTGATGTAGCTTTTCCTGCCCACCAAGTATATAAACGCGCCAGGTTGGCAGTGTGATCGGTATTTAGTGGGTTTATCGACTGCGCCACTTTCAAGTCACTTTCAGCTTGCTTCACCAGGCTGTCCTGGTCGGAAATTGCTTTGGTAAGTTTGGCTTGTTCCAGGTAGCTCCGGCCAAGGAACAGATAATAATGGTCCTCCCTGGGGGCGAGCGTATCGGCTCGTTTGTATAAAAATGTCGCCACCTGCCATTGGCTGCTGTTAGCAAATGGTTCCGCCATTTTAAAGGTAATATCTGCGTGTATTACCCGTAGATTTGAAAAATTGATTAGCAAGAGTAACGCTATCAATGCAATTGGTGTTAATATCACGCCCACATATTCTGGAGAATAACTCCTGCTTGGCCATTCATCTGGCAACATAAAGGCAAGTAAGGCTAAGACGATCAGGATATAAAAATAATAGTGAGTAAGTAATGAGCCAATGCGATTTACTTCTGTAATGACGTCATTTTGATCTTTTGGAACAAAGGCTGCCAATGATGCCAGGTTGAGGCTGTGATACAACCAAAACACAACCCCGATGACAAGGGCAAGACCCGCCATCAATCCTAAATTTTTCACCCAGGTCTTAAAATCCTGTACACCTTCCGTCTCCACAGCGTAAAGTAAGCATCCAAACAGCCATGTGATTATGAGTAAGTTCATAACCCACGGTGAAAACACATTGGACTTTGTTAGCCATGTGAGTGAATTGACGATGATATGCCAAAAAGATAGTGAGTGATCTGAGTTGGTTATATAGTCCCACCCCAGTGTCACCAGGATCATTCCTACAATAACCGATCCGATTAGCGCGTTTCTCACCCAGTCTGGCTGACCACCAATAAAAGGTAGAGGCCTGCGTTCATTTTTCCGGGTCGATCGGCTCGAGCGATCCTTCCTACGTCCAACCGAGATACTTTTTACTTCCCCCATATTTTCTACTGCAAGTACATCTGGTTCCGTTTTAATCAGTTTCGGGAGGACAAAACCTGTCACCATTAGGACCCCGGTATACGTCCAAAATAGTGTCCGTGTGGCTACAATGGCAATCCCGAAATTGATCTCAACAAAATGCCCGACAATGGCTGAAAAAAGGACAATCATCAAGATAGCATAGGGATTTTTCTTGCTCAGTTCGTCTTGTGTGGCAGGAGTTATCAAAGCATATAGAGTGAGATAGGCAACCACACCTATGATCATTCCGAAAGGTAGACCCACCCCCAGGTATTCAACGCCTTTCATCATGATTAATACAATCGACCCAATAATTCCTCCACCGATCAGACAAATAAAAAAGAATATCTTATTTCGTCCTGTGATGATCAACCCAAGCCACTTTAATCCATAGTAAAATACTCCGCTAAATATGGATAGATAGACCAGTAATCCCGATATGCCGGTGATTACATTAGAATCCCAGGTCTCATTATGCGCCCGATCAGGGGACGCGTTCCTTTTTTCGACTTGACCGAGTTCAGGTTGGTAAAATTGGTTATACGCAACGTACATCGATTCTGGCCCATAACCGATCAGCGGTCTTAAAAAGTTAAATTTATCGGTGCTCCCATCCGGGAATTTTAGGGGATCATGAACCCCGACCAGTTTAACCGTCCCCTCCCAAATATATTGACGCACAAGTGCGCTGTTGCTTTCGGCGTTCAAGAGATTCCCAAACCTGCCAATGGCAGGGGATTTCTTTAAAGCTTCCAAGGGACCGTTGTTCTGGTTGAAAACTACCAGGAAACCTGCCCCAAGAATCGCCAAACCCACAGCGATGAAAGTCATCCAACGTTTTCGCCAGTATAAAGACAGCAGCAGGATCATCAAATAACTCCCTGCCAACAACCCAAGCAGAGGTCCACGGCTACCGCTCCAATAGATGGCTACTAATTGCAATATAGCAATTACAAAATAAATTGTCGTTCGAATTGTCTGTTTTACAAAATTGATTAATGTTCCTCCATTACTACCATTATCACTAAGGATCGACCTAAACGATTCGATTAATCTGCCAATGGTCAATGGGAATACCATGATCATGTAGGCGGCTACAAAGATCGAATTTCCTAAATTGGCAGCGATACGTATTGATGTATCTCCACCCCAAGGGATTGGATCAATCTTATAGTGTTGTAGAATTCCGTAAAAAGTAATGGGAAAACTGGCAAATATCACTGTAGTGATCAATCGATTGATCTGTTCACGCTTGCGCAGGTTTGCGATTACCGAAAAAAAGATGACCAGGTATGAAAATGTGGTGTAGGTCCCTTGCAGCCTTTGGTACGAGCCGAATAAGCTGATTGAGGGAGTTACAGAGAATATCGTTGAGATGCTATAAACGACAACCAGGCCAATGATTGTTGCAACCAGGGGATAATTCCATAAATACTTGAGCAAGGATTGATCATTTGTCTGTGATTTCCACTTGATCCCACCTTCATCGAACAATTTTACTACCCACGCTGCTAGGGTTAATAAGGCTAGTGAGCGCAAGAGAGTGATTTTATCCGGTTCAAAGATGCGACTTGAGTAGACGTTAAAAAATATTGGTATCAGACAAACAGCTGCCAGCCAGGCAGCCTCCATCACCCCTTGGCAAAACCGGCTCAGTTTAGTTGGCATGCATAGTCACCTATATTTGAGAATACCGGCTACGATATCACACAATTACTAAGTCTGCAAGATTGCCATTGACGCTGCATTTTAGTGAAGATAGAATTGTACCAATCTATCTAATCACGGATTTATCCAGGAGATCATGATGCCCTTAAATTTTGCCATCGTTGGTGTAGCTGGTTATGTCGCTCCACGACATCTAAAAGCGATTCAGGATACTGGCAATCGACTCGTGGCTGCGGTCGATCCAAACGATTCGGTCGGTCTGCTTGATCATTATTCTTTCGATGTGCGCTTTTTTACCGAAATCGAACGATTTGACCGGCACTTAGAAAAACTTCGACGTGGTAGAGAAGAAGATCGCGTGCACTATGTGAGCATCTGTTCTCCGAACTACCTGCATGATTCTCATTGCCGATTGGCTTTACGGGTGCAAGCTAATGCGATCTGTGAAAAACCCCTGGTAATCAATCCCTGGAATCTGGACGCACTTCAGGAAATCGAGCGAGAATATGACGGTAAAATTTACACTGTGCTCCAGCTGCGCCTGCATCCGGCTTTGCATGAACTACGCAACAAGCTAAATTCAGCCAGCAATAACCATAAGCATGAGGTTGTGCTCACCTACATCACCGCCCGAGGTGCCTGGTATCACACCTCTTGGAAAGGTTACATCGAGAAATCCGGTGGGATTGCTACCAATATTGGTATTCACTTGTTTGATATGCTGATCTGGCTGTTTGGTAACGCCGGCGCGATGCAGGTCTACCACGCAGATCCTGAGCGTATGAGTGGTTCACTTGACCTGGAACATGCCCACGTTCGGTGGTTCCTGTCAATCAATCCTGGGGATTTGCCTTTTTCAGTCTCTCCCGGCGGGCGTAGCACCTATCGCTCCATCACCATCGATGGTCAGGAGGTTGAATTCACTGAAGGGTTTACCGATCTACACACCCGGGTTTATCAGGAAACCCTGGCCGGTCGGGGATTTGGGATCGAAGATGCTCGACCATCGATCGAATTAGTCCATCGGATACGGACCGCTCCAATATCCGCGCCCCTTGATGATATGCATCCGTATATGATTGGGAAAAAATAATGGAATACTTCCTCCATCCAAGTTCCTATGTCGATGAGCCATGCAATATAGGAAAAGGAACTAAGATCTGGCATTTCAGCCATATCATGGCAGGTGCAAAGATCGGTGAAAACTGCAGCCTGGGTCAAAATGTGATGGTGGGGAATGACGTGGTGATTGGAAACAATGTAAAAATCCAGAACAATGTCTCAATTTACACGGGGGTCGAGCTGGAAGATGACGTCTTTTGTGGACCCTCCTGTGTCTTTACAAATGTCATCAATCCACGCTCACAGATTATCCGTCGTAGCGAGTACAAGCACACAGTCGTCCGGAGAGGGGCTACGATCGGCGCCAATGCCACCATCATCTGTGGTATCACCATTGGTCAATACGCTTTTATCGGAGCTGGCAGTGTTGTGCGCAAGGATGTTCCAGATTATGCTTTAATCATTGGAGTGCCGGGTATCCAGAAGGGCTGGATGAGCCGTCACGGCTTTCGTCTTCAAACCACGAACGCGGTGAATACTTATGTTTGCCCAAGCTCAGGCTGGCGCTATCAAGAGACAGCGCCCGGTGTCTTGCGCTGTCTAGATTGGTCAGAAGATATGTCCCTACCGAAAATCTCATGAATTTAAAACCTATCCCAATCCTGGATCTCAAAGCGCAGTACGCGACTATAAAAGAAGAAATCCATGCTGCCATAGATCGCGTTTTAGATAGCCAGCAGTTCATCCTTGGATCAGAGGTCGAAGCTCTTGAAAAAATATTGGCTGAATACTGCCAGTGCTCAAATGCTTTTGG
>JBGPBQ010000103.1:0-12850 GCA_041481345.1 Anaerolineae bacterium | reverse complement strand
TCACCAAAGGGCTCGGACGGAGGTTGCCAGTGAGGATGAGGCAGGTGGTGGAGGTTTCCAGGGCTGCCAGCTGGATATCGGTACGGTCTCCGCCGGTGATCACTGCCTTGTTGGATGAACGCCGGAAACGGCTAAGGGCTGCTTCAGCGGTCATTGCTCCTACAGTGAGATTTTCCACCAGTGCTTCTGCCCGCTGATATTTGGTCAGCACTTCGGCATCCAGCAGGTGGATGAGCTCGCCAACGGTAAGGGCAGAGAGTCCACGGACTTCAGGCAAGATTCCAAATACCTTGACCTGTTTCTTCTCCAAGAAGGGGACAGCAATCTTCTCTACGAAGTCGGCGGCATCCTCAGGGACACGGTTGATGAGAATCCCACAAAAGGCGTCACCCAAGCGAGCCTGGGTAGATAAGACATCATCAAGCATACGTACTTCTTCGCGATATTTAGCAATAACCAGCGCATGGCTGCCAAGTTTATTCACCACGCCGACCGTGGGCAGCCCGACGACATAACCTTCGCGCAGACTGCCACCTCCTTCGAGGATTAATATGTCCTGATCCTGACTGAGTTTTTGGAATGCGTCGACGACTTTGACCATCAAATCTTCGCGATCAGGGTTGATCAGACGGTCACGTAAAAATTCGGGGGTGATCACGATGGGTGAGAGCTCCCAGGGCTCAGCAGAAAGGTTAAGGATTAGCTTCACAAAGTCAGCATCTTCATCGGCGATTTTGTTACCAATACGCCAGGGCTGAAGACTTAGGGGTTTTAGATAGCCCACCCGATAACCGTCTAATTTCATCCTGACACCCAATGCAAGGCAGGTTGCGGTTTTTCCAGAATATCTCTCAGCGCCGGTGATATAGAGTGATTTCATCTTTTTGCCCTTTCCACTAAACCTACTAACCGATTGCTGCTTTTATTGATAATGAAATATGTTATCTATGCGATTTTATTTTAAAACCAACCGCATATCCAAGGCCAAAGCACCTTCGCCCTGGTGGAAAACCATCAGAGGATTGATATCCATCTCGATAATCTCAGGAAAATCCTGGACCAATTGGGAGATGCGCAGAAGCGCATCAACGATGGCAGACTTATCCATCGGCGGTTGACCACGTACTCCATCCAGTAGAGCGTGCGCCCGAACCTCAGCGATCATTTCTTCGGCTTCCTGGCGGGCCAGCGGTGCCACCCTGAAGGTGACGTCGCGCAAGGTTTCCACGTAAATTCCGCCGAGTCCAAAGGTGATCAAAGGTCCAAACTGTGGATCGCGATTCATCCCAACAAGGACTTCCAGCCCCCCAGCTGGGGCCATCTCTTGAACCAGGCAACCCCAGATGCGTGCTTCGGGAATATATCTTTGCGCCCGGTATACCATCAGCTCGAAGGCATCGCGCACGTCGGAGGCATTCTGCAACCCGACTTTGACCCCACCAATATCTGTTTTATGGAGGATATCGGGGGAGGCAATTTTCAGCACCACTGGATAACCAATTTTCCCAGCGACAGCAGCTGCTAACTCCGGCGTCTCAGCAATCTCGGATTTAGGGATGCGAAGACCATAAGCTTGCAAAACCTGACGCGATTCGGCATCGCCGATAGTGAGTCGATTTTCCTGGCGGACCTGATCAAAAACCTTTTTCGCCGAAAGTTGGTCGACATCAAAGTGCAGGTACTCTGGCTTTGGGCGAGTTTTAATCATCCGATATCCAGCCATGGCGCTAAATGCGTTGGCAGCCCGTTCGGGGAAGGGGTAATTGGGAATGCCGTGTGTGGTCAATATATCGATCCCACTTCGAATGCGAGCTTCTCCCATAAAACACCCCAGGATGGGAACCTTTATTTGAGAAGACAGTGAACTGATAGCAAGAGCAGTTGCATCGATTTCGGTCATTGCTTGGGGGGTGAGGAGGACCAGGATCCCATCGACATTTGGATCCCTGGCGATTTGCTCTAGAGCGAACTGGTAACGATCTGCACGAGCATCACCCAAGACGTCCACCGGGTTCGCAGCACTGGCTGCGTCGGGAAGATATTGCTCCAAGGCATGGATGGTTTCGAGCTCAAACCTCGCCAGCGCCAGACCGTTTTTCTCCAGCGCATCGGTTGCGAGAATCCCAGGTCCACCAGCGTTGGTGATGATTGCAATCCTGTCACCCTTCAGCGGAGGTTGGTAACCCAGCGCGAGGGCCATATCGAATAAGGATTCCATCGATTCAGCCCGCAAGATTCCAGCCTGATGAAAAGCAGCCTGATAAGCTTGCTCAGACCCAGCCAAGGAGCCGGTGTGCGAAGAAACCGCACGCGACCCCGATTGAGTCACTCCGGATTTGATCGCTACGACTGGTTTCTCACGCGTTACCTCACGGGCAACGCGGATGAATTCCTGCCCGCTGGGCATCCCCTCACTATAAATAAGGATCACTTTACTGTGAACATCTTTCACCCAGGTCTTTAATAAATCTATCTCAGAAACGTCAGCTTTATTCCCCAAGCTGACGAACTTAGATAAACCCAAGCGACCTGCCAAGGCGATATCCAATACAGCCGTTCCCAGGGCTCCAGATTGAGACATAAATGCCAAGGGTCCAGACGGAGGCGTTCCGGCAGCGAAAGACGCATTCAGGGGAGTGAAGGAATCGATCACTCCCAAACAATTCGGTCCGATCAAGCGCAAATTATATTCATGACAGATCTGAACCAGCTCAAGCTCGCGCTCCAAGCCTTCCTGACCGGCTTCGCGAAAACCGGCACTGATCACGATTGCTGAGGGTATGCTTTTCTTCCCGCAGGTACGGAGCGCATCGGGGACATGGGGATATGGGATGACAATGACTGCCAGGTCGATGGGTTCTGGGACATCCAGAACAGATGGGTAAGCCTTAAAACCTAGTATCTCCGGAGCAGTGGGATTAATCGGATAAACCGACCCTATGGCAGAATAACCACCATCGATTAGATTTTTAATAACCGCATAGCCCAACTTTTCAGGGTTGTGTGAGGCGCCAATGACTGCGACTGATCCAGGAGTAAAAAAAGTGTCTATCCCATCCATAATTTAATTTGTGCTGAGGTTAATAACTACGACCGTGGAATTGTTGAGCGGATTAAGCGATAGATTGATGGTAGCTGTACGATTATCCTTCTGGTAGACCAATTGGGCAGCGTTGGCGTATTCATGAGAATCATTTTCGAGGTACTGCCAGCCATTTTTCGGCATCTCTGTCTGGTAAAACTGCAGGACTTCGGCGTATTGGTCGGGGGTGGTGTAGAAAATATACTTACTTGAGCCAAAATAATCGTGAAGCTGATCGCGATTAATCACCGGTATATCATCAGGTGGCTCACCGGTGGGGATTTCCTTCTGTATGATCGCCCGGGCGGTCTGAACCAAACCGGGATTGTTTGTCCCAGCTGCCTGGATGGTGCTTAACAGTGGTGCACCCTGGGTAGTGACCGCTTTGACAGTTTCGAGAATTCCCTTATGTTGAGTTCCGAGAGCTTCGGCAGTATTAATAATCGATTCTCCTACAGCAGCGATTCCACGGGCATCGGTCCGCAAGGCGTTAACAGTTTGCTCGGCGGTTGAGGCTTTTTGTTGAACACTCGAAATGGAGCAAGCCAAAGCTGTACCCATTAAAGCGAGGATAAATACACAAGGAAATCTTTTAAGGTGCATTTATCCTTCCATGCATATCAATTATTATCATATATACAGGATTATCCCGACAATTTGTCGAGAATCCCATTTGCCATGGTTTCGAGACCGGCAATATCATCCAAATCCAACCACTGGAGCATCAAACGTTGCACACCTACATTTGCGAATTGACGGCATTGCTCCACGATTTCGTCAGCTGTGCCCACGATCATACCCCGCTGGCGCATTTCAGCAACGGTTCGCGGACCGAAGCTACGGAGGCTGACCTTTTTCTCAATATCTTCGTGATCGACCCCAAAAATACAACCGGTCATCATTGAACGACGGACTTCAACTGTCTGCCGGCCTTGATCCGCAAGATAGCGATCTAAAACTGTATTCAAGTGGGCAAACTCTGAGGGTGGAATCAGAAGAGCATTCCATTCATCAGCGAATCTGGCGATAAGCGGGAGAGTGCGCTGGCTACCGTTGCCTCCAACTAAAATCGGTGGACCGGCAGGGCGAATTGGACGAGGTAATAAAATACCTTCGTGGATGCGGAAATAATTGCCTGAGAAATTGATCGGATGATCACTTTTTAGCAAGCGAGTGATCACTTCCAACCCTTCTTCAAGGCGTTTAAAGCGCTGTTTTGGCTCGAGCAATTCCCATCCATAATTGGTATGCTCACGTTCCTGCCAGCCTGCTCCGATTCCCAACGTTAACCTTCCACCCGAAAGATCGTCTACTGCTGCAGCCATCCGAGCAGTGTGAGTGGGATGCCGGAATGACATGGGAGTTACCAACGGACCAAATTCCAGATGTTCCGTGTGCGTGGCAAGCCAGGTGAGCGAGGTCCAACACTCGAGTGAATCCAAATCAGGTGGATTGGCATTCGTGTAGTGGTCAGAGCGGTACAAACCCACATATCCACATGCCTCAACTACGGAGGCAAGACGCTGCCAACGCTTCCAGTTTAAACCATTTTGTCCTTCAATCATGATTGCGATTTCAATCATATAATCCCTTTGCGGTTAGTCTGGAATCAGGCGATGTTATTGATGTTCGGTGGGAATTTCCTGATCGCGTCGCTCGGGAGCAAGAAGAGTAATCCCCTGCAGCAACATGCCGATTTGGACAATCACCAATAATAGAATAATAAGGGTGATTATCCCAGCAATTGCGGTGATCCAGGTGGATAGATTAGCTTTTGCTCTAGCAACCGATAATTTTATGGAATTCACTTCAGTGCGATAGTCACCAATTGTCGTCTGTGCTTGAGCCAGATTTTCATTGATGGTCACAATCTTCTTGTCAAGCGCAGACAGCTGATCGCTCATGACCTGCATGTTCGTGTGGGTGGTAACCAAATTAGTCTGAAAATTCTTAAGCGATTCTTGCACCGGATCAAGGCTGGAAGTAACTTCTCCAAGCGCAGTATTTAATGGGGTGGCAGGATCATAATTGATCCCAAGGAATGGCACCTTTGAGATGGTGCCCAGGATATTATCAATTACCGCTGCGCTGGCCTGAGCCGAATCTAATGCGGTTTGAGTGTTCGTGATGGTGTTGATCAGATCTTCGCCAATAAAAGTGCCCGCAGAATCCATGAAACTGGTTGTGCCCTGCATGGTTTGAGCGAGGGTATTGGTGGCATCGCTGAGATAAAGCGTGCTGGTATATACATTCGAAACGACTTGATCAATGACAGCTAACCCTTCGTCTGTAGTTTGTAATAATGACGAGGCATGATCCAAACCGGATTGGAGCCCATTTATGACAGGCTGGCGGTAGTGCCAGATCTGATAAATTAAAAAAATACTGAGGAGGAAACCGAGGATTGATATAGAAATCATTACAATTCCGAATAATTTCTTCGAAGCTATGCTCATATGCTTTCCTCCCAAACAATTTTCGGAGTTTATGTTATCCAGGGTCATTTTACCACTAAGCTAGGGAGAGAAATTTTTGACCAATTTCGACTGATTGTGGGTAAACCAGACGGATTGAATATGGTTTTATTGTTATAATTTCTGAATGCATATTCTCGTAACCAATGATGATGGGATCAATGCGCCTGGATTAATGGCATTAGCCAAGGAAATGAGATCACTGGGGCAGGTAAGCGTCCTTGCCCCAGACCACAACCGGTCGGCCTCCGGGCATGTGAAAACGATGCACCGCCCATTAAGGGTGAAGGAAACCCTTTTACCCGATGGCAGTCCAGCCTGGGCGTCAGATGGAGCGCCTTCGGATTGTGTTGCTTTAGGGTTATTGGGTTTCATCCCCGAGAAGATTGATCTGGTCGTCTCAGGGATTAATCCGAATGCAAATATCGGACATGATGTGACCTATTCAGGCACCGTTACTGCTGCGATGGAAGCAGCGATCGGCGGAGTATCGGGGATCTCGTTTTCACTGTATGCTCCGGAGGATTTTCAAGGTCCGCTTGATTACGGACCCGCTGCAAGAGTGGCCTATAGGATCATTTCTACACTCATAGGGAATGAGAGAATCCTAAACATGCTGCTCAACGTAAATATTCCATATCTACCAGATGATCAAATTAAAGGCATCCTGATCACCCGTCAGGGACTGCGCGTCTACCGTGACCGGCTAGACCGGAGGGTTGACCCGCGCGGGCGACCATACTTTTGGATAGGTGGTGACTCGCCGACGGCAATCCCCGATGAAGGGACAGATTTTGGTGCGCTGGAACAAGGCTATGTATCGATCACACCGTTGCATCTAGACCTGACCGATTTTCAAACGCTAAATACACTAGGAGATATTAACTGGTAGAAAAAATCTCTCATCCTGCCCTTGACATGTGCAAGATTCGCTGTAGAATCGGGCGGAATGAAATACAAGAAGCAACCCAATCTGTTTGATAAATATCGCCCAGGAGCACCTGTTCCAATGGGCGATTTTTTTATCATCGCTGAGAGCCCTCGTGGCTCTATTTTTTTATATATGGGGGATGTAGCATGATCAAGCTGCCTGGCTTGATTGATCCGCACGTACATATGCGTGAACCCGGTGGAGAACATAAAGAAGATTGGGATTCAGGTACGGCGGCTGCGATTGCTGGAGGGTTTACAACTGTCCTGGCGATGCCCAATACACGCCCTCCGGTGACAGACCAGGAAACATTGCGGCTAGCGCTCGCTGCGGCTCAATCCAAAGCCAGGTGTGATTATGCTCAGTTCCTAGGAGCCGGACCAGATAACCTGGATTGGTTAAGTGAATTAGGACCTTTTACTGCTGGATTAAAAATGTACCTGGACCAAACCTTTGGTCCTTTGCGCCTGGATGATATGGCTTTGTGGATGGAGCATTTCAAACGATGGCCAGTAAACCTGCCAATCGTAGCCCACGCTGAAGCGCGTACCATGGCGGCAGTGATACTGTTAGCTGCCATTTATGACCGTTCGATCCATATCGCGCATGTCTCACTACGCCAGGAAATCCTATTGATTCGGGCAGCTAAAGAAAAAGGCATAAAAGTTACCTGCGAGGTGACTCCACATCATCTCTTCCTGTCTGAAATGGATATACCATCGATTGGAGCGGGACGAAGCGAAGTAAGACCTCGACTTGCCAGCCTTGCTGACCAGGAAGCACTGTGGGAGAACCTGGAAGTGATCGACTGTTTTGCTACTGACCATGCACCGCATACGCTTGAAGAAAAGTCAGGAGAAAATCCACCACCTGGGTTCCCAGGTCTCGAGACAGCAGTGCCACTTTTATTAACCGCAGTACATGAAGGTCGATTGACAATGAGGGACTTAATCCAACGTATGGTGGACAAACCCAGGGTAATATTCAATATCCCCGAACAACCTGAAACCTGGGTGGAAGTGGCTCCAGATGAAAAGTGGGAGATCAGTGCTGCAAATACGTACACACACTGCAAATGGACGCCATTCGAGGGTAGGAAAGTCAGGGGGCGTATCAAACGGGTGGTCCTAAGAGGCGCGGAAGGATTCCGGGATGGGCAGGTGTTAGCTCAGCCCGGGTCTGGCAAAAATATCAGAAAATCGACACTCACGAATATAAAAATGTAAAAGGAGATATCCCGATGACAATCAACTCATATTTAGCACACCATCAGAATCCTCACCTGCCATTTGGCGACCAACGCACGGCTCCATGGTATGGCAAAGATATCCTTTCGGTGAAGCAATTTTCACGCTCAGATTTGGAATATATTTTTGCCGTTGCCCACGAAATGCATCAAATGGTGGACCATGTGGGTACATTTGACCTGCTGAAAGGAAAAATCCTGGCCAACCTGTTTTATGAACCATCTACGCGTACATCTTCATCTTTTACATCAGCGATGGAACGGTTGGGGGGCAGCGTAATACCCATTAATGAAGTGCGGTATTCGTCGGTTGCAAAGGGTGAATCCCTTCCGGACACGGTCCGCTCCCTCGAGTGTTATGCTGATGTTATTGTGCTCCGCCATCCGGAGACAGGGTCTGCCGCATTGGCAGCTAAATATGCAAGCAAGCCAATCATTAACGCTGGAGATGGAATTGGTGAACACCCAACCCAGGCACTGCTGGATACGTTCACAATTCGGGAAGAAATGGGAGTGATTGATGGACTGACTGTGACCATGCTGGGTGATTTGAAATATGGGCGCACGGTGCACTCACTGGCACGATTGCTCTCACTCTATAATGTTCGATTGAATTATATATCCCCTGAAATCCTGCGCATGCCGGCGGAAATCATTGATGAATTACCCCGCACTATGGCACAAAAAGAGTTCAAGGACCTGGAGGAAGCGTTAGCCGAGACTGATGTGCTGTATGTGACCCGAGTGCAAAAAGAGCGGTTCGCCAGCGAAGAAGAGTACGAGAGTGTGCGAGGTTCGTACGTGATCACACCTGAGCTGATGAAGGGCGCAAAACAGAACATGATTGTTATGCACCCACTCCCAAGAGTGGGCGAGATCAGCATGGAATTTGACGCGGATCCAAGAGCGGCATACTTCCGCCAGATGGAATACGGGTTATACGTCAGGATGGCATTATTGGCGATGGTGTTGGGGAAGGCGTAAACATGTCGTTTTTTTCCATGCTATCGCGGAGAGTACAAGAAGTTGATTCCCTTCTTTGTGTGGGTTTAGACCCGCATCCGGATGATCTGGATGCGCCGACTGTTGGGGCAGTCAGGGAGTTTTGCCTCAGGATAATCGAAGCTACTGAAGGAGTTGCGGCAGCATATAAGCCAAATATCGCTTTTTTTGAAGCATATGGACCGGAAGGAATGGCAGCTCTACAACAAATCATACGTACCATCCCAAATGAAATTCCGATCATCCTGGATGCAAAAAGAGGCGATATCGCTTCCACGGCCCAGGCTTATGTCCGCGCGGTTTTCAAACAGCTGGGCGCACATGCGATAACCATCAACCCATATCTTGGACATGACGCAGTAGCACCTTTCCTGGAAGATGCTGAACGGGGTGTATTCTTATTATGCAAGACATCCAACCCAGGGTCGGGAGATTTGCAAGACTTGCGGGTAATAGACCCAAATACCAACCCGAGTATGGAAAAAGCAACATTGTTATATGAAAAAGTGGCTCTCCTGGCCCAAGAATGGAATGACAAGGATAATTTGGGGTTGGTGGTGGGTGCGACGCAACCTGAGGCACTCAGGCGAGTTAGATCATTGGCACCTGACATGTGGATCCTTACACCAGGGGTGGGCGTGCAGGGTGGAGATCTCATGGTAGCGATGCAAGCCGGATTGAGGAGAGATGGGATGGGTATGCTGATCCCTATTTCGAGGGGAATTTCGCAAGCGGCTGACCCGAAGAAAGCCGCAGAGGAAATTCGCGCGAAAATCAACGATCATAAGAAAGAATTTCAGACTCTACCTATGAGAACAGCGCAATCAAGATCAACCACCAAGTTTTCCGACGATTTCATACAACTGGCAAATGGGCTCCTGGAGGCAGGCTGCATTAAGTTTGGGCAATTCACTTTAAAATCAGGATTGATCTCTCCTATTTACATCGACCTGCGATTGCTAGTTTCTTTTCCAAAATTGCTGAAACAGGTAGGGCGAGCTTATCTCCCAATTCTAGATAAATTGTCGTTTGAGCGGCTGGCAGGTTTACCTTATGCTGCTTTACCCATTGCCACAGCGATAAGTATTCAAAGAGAATGGCCGCTGATCTACCCGCGAAAAGAAACAAAAACTTACGGTACCAAGGCGGAGATAGAGGGGGTCTTTAAGGAAGGTGACCGCGTTGTAGTGATCGATGACCTGGCGACGACCGGAGAGAGCAAGTTCGAGTCGATTGAAAAATTGACTTCAGCAGGGATGAAGGTTAAGGATATTGTTGTTCTGATTGATCGCCAATCTGGGGCAAGCGAGGCGCTCTCGAATGCAGGATACACGCTCCATGCGGTGGCAACGCTGACAGCTTTGCTGGATTATTATGATGAAAGCAAAAAAGTGCTTGCAGATAAGATTCTATCGGTAAGGGAATTTTTAAAGACAGGCAAGTGAAGATTTATCCGCTTTTCCGGGCACTACTCTTCCGACTTGACCCTGAGCGCGCCCACCAATTAACCCTGAGCGCGGTGCGATTGGCGGGTGATATCCGGCCAGTCGGTACATTATTACGGATAATCTATCAGGTTCCAGCCAGACCCGTACAGGCTTTTGGATTGAGGTTTTCCAACCCGATTGGCCTTGCAGCCGGGTACGATAAGGATGGGCTGGGGTGGAGGGGGTTAGCCAGTCTTGGATTCGGTCACATCGAGGTAGGGACAGTTACTCCGAAACCACAGCCGGGGAACCCTCAGCCACGTTTATTTCGCTTACCTGATGAAAAAGCGTTAATCAACCGGATGGGATTTCCAGGTAGGGGAGCCGAATTTGTTAAACAGCAACTCTCACGACCACGCCAAAAGAGCCTGGTCTTAGGTGTCAATATCGGCAAAAATAAAGACACGCCGTTAGAAACTGCGGTTGAAGATTATCTGTTCCTGCTCAAGGTTTTCATAGAACAAGCTGATTATCTGACCATCAATGTGAGCTCACCCAATACGGTTGGATTAAGGCAACTTCAGGAGAAACAGGCTCTGGACCACTTGCTCCAACAACTTTATTTAGAAAGGGACAAACTCACGCAGCCAGCAACTCATAAAGTACCCGTTATCGTTAAACTTTCTCCTGATTTGACCGATGCACAGCTGGATGATGCCCTGGATGTTATCCTGGCAAACCGAATGGATGGGGTCATCGCGACAAATACCACCCTCTCTCGCGATGGCATGAGTACTCCAATAACACGCGAGGAAGGTGGATTGAGTGGAAAGCCGTTGTTCGAACGCAGTCTGGCGATGGTAAAAAAGATATACTTGCGCACAAGCGGAAAGTTGCCTGTGATTGGAGTGGGAGGTATTGCAGATGCAGCCGGCGTCCAGAGGATGATGGACGCCGGGGCAATACTTGTGCAGTTATATACCGGATTAGTCTATGAAGGACCGGGATTGGTTAAGAGTATTTTACAAGAGCTAAGGAAATAGCTAGATTCACTTAGTCAATCCCCTCAGACGGTACTCTCGATTTTCTCAAGGCAGCGAAAAGTTGAACCGCCAGGCTCCCGTGGTTTCCTGGGTTGCCTTGGTGGATTCTCCCACTACCTGGAACCAGGTGGTGCCGGGTTTATAAGGGAAGGGAGTTCCATCAGGGTTGGTAAGGGATAACACCGAATTGATCGTCGGGCGGTTCCAATTCACTTGGTACTTCTGCCCATCGCGAAAAGCATAGGCCGTGCCAGTCCCACTGAGTAATATATCAATAATCTCATTGGGTGGTTGTTGAAAGTATTCATGCCGTGCCAAAATCACCACCACATTTGAGGCGCTAATTTGCTGGTTATTCAAACGGTCTGTCAGGGGAGCATATTCTTCACCCTGCCCTGTATCAAAGACATTATCCTGAAAGCGTAAATATTTTCCAGTGGAGGGGTCATAATCCCAACGGGTATAATTATCACTCGAGTAACGAACATATAATTGCGAACCATTGACCCCACCAGCAGGCACGGTGGGGTTAAAAGTCATACCATCAAGGTTCTGCCGCCCATTACTGATACCCTGTGAGGTGATGTGGGCGCTCATGGCAGCGGTATCACCTAATAGTAGATCATAAGTGTTAGGCTCGTACCTACATAATGGGTTGGCGGTTGTAGGTGGGCACGGGGATTGTTCCCCCTCAAGTATCACTCGATTAGCGAAATCTGAATTTAAAAGACGTTGATTAATTAATGCATCAGCACTTCCATAAGCAAAAATACTCTGGTACATGTGCACCAGGTCATAATCGAGCAAACGTCCAGAACGGATCGGTCCGACCAGACTGGCATTCTTCCCATAGAATATAGCGTGAAAACGGGAATAACCCCCATTGTGGTAGAAATCGTATACGATATCGGCGAAGGAAAGCCCCCAAGGAGGGCGATTGGATGAACGTGGGACAATATTAACTTTTACCGCTACCGGGCGACGTTCAAGCACGGTTGGGTCACTTACCTGCAACCCGGTTAATGGGTCAATGTTGGCAGGGAAATTGGATGGCCCATAAACGACTGGTGTAGGTGTTTGCGTCGGTGTGGGAGTTTCTGTGATTGTCGGAGTGAGAGTTGGAGTGCTGGTTTCAGTCGGTAATGGACCGGGGGTTACCGTATTGACGGTTGGTTGAGTTGTTGGAGAAGTCGTTGGCGAACCAATTATTTGCCCACATCCGACAAGTAAGAATGCAAGTAACAACCCGATGATAAGTTTTCTGATCATACTGCCCTCCACATACGAATCAAACGGCAATCATACCGCGTTCGAGCCTATTTGCCTATTAGTTATCCAAATCACTTTACCAATTTATATACGGTGGCTTTGCTTTATAATACCTAATACCTGGAGTTGAACGGTATTCGGTGATAAGCTGGATTTACATCGAATTGCATGAGAAAGATATCTAAGGAGATCTGAGTATGGATATATTTTCAGCTTTTGGTCTTTCAGCAAGTGCGGGGCTAAATGCATATATACCTCTCCTGGTAGTGGCATTATTAGCAAGATTCACTAATCTGATCACCTTGAGTCCACCTTGGAATACATTAGAAAATTGGTGGGTAATAGGTATATTGGTGCTCTTATCACTGGTTGAGTT
>JBGPBQ010000102.1:0-12934 GCA_041481345.1 Anaerolineae bacterium | reverse complement strand
TCAATCGGCAGGTGTTTTTTACTGGGTTGGAGATACTGCCCCACCGTAAGGATATCCACCCCCCAACTGCGCTGGTAGCGCATGACCTCTTTAATCTCATCCATGGTCTCTCCCAGACCAACCATGATGCCTGACTTGGTCAGCACCTCAGGGTCGAGCTTTTTAGCATTGCTAAGCGTGGCAGCTGCCCATTCGAAGTGGTCTTGAGGCTGGACGGCTTTGAACAGGCGCGGCACCGTTTCCACGTTGTGGTTGAGGATTTCCGGGCGAGCCGACATGACAATCTGCAGCGCTTCTAACGAGCCTTTGAAGTCGGGAATCAGCACTTCGATGGAACAACCGGGATGAAGCTCACGGATGCGCCGGATAACCATGGCAAAGATAGGAGCACCCCCATCCTTCCGGTCGTCGCGGTTGACGCTGGTGATGACGGCGTGCTTGAGCTGCATGGACTTCACCGCCCGAGCCACCCGCTCCGGCTCCAACCAATCCAGCGGTGTGGGCTCACCATGTTTGATGTCACAAAAACCGCAGGTGCGGGTGCACACATCCCCCAACATCAGGAATGTGGCAGTACCCGTACCCCAGCATTCACCCATATTGGGGCACATGGCTTCCTCACACACGGTGTGAAGGGCTTTGCTGCGCATCAATGTCTGCAGCTTCTGGTAGGTTTCACCAGAGGGGGCGCGCACCCTGATCCATTCAGGGCGGCGGATGGGGGAGGGATTGGTTATCTCGGGGTCAACCCGGTCACGGGTGGGAGTAAATGCCATAGCAATGTAGGGATAAATTTTACATCAATATTCACCAATCCAGCTTAGAGTGTTTTAATTCAAATAGCTTTCTACGCCTGACGGACAGGCTGGAAGTCGAGCTGCTTCGCAGATTAGTGGGTGTAAAATAAACACACTTGCCATCTCAGGCACCAGGCATGGGGTGGACGGGTTGATCCGACCAGCAGGAGGGTTTGTGAAACTCTTACGCGCTGTTCTGTTTTTTATCGCCACATTGCTCATCTACCTGGGTGTAGCCCTGCTTGGATGGGGCCTGGCCGATCTGGTGGGGTACTTCTCGCTGCCACCCCGATCGTGGTATGCTTTGGCTGTCGGTTTGTTCAGCCTGGCGGTGGGTATCCAGGCTTATGAATCCACCGAGGGAATCCGCGGCGGCAGAGGGGACGAGAGCAAGTTCGTTTTCCGGCAGCGAGTGGTGCGTATTGGGCTGGTGCTCGCACTATACATTGCGCTCTTCTTCATCCCGTTCTGTGACCGGCGCGGTATCGCGGTGTTCAATGATGGAGGCATTCTCCGTTGGCTAGGGGTCGGTTTATGCGTCCTGGGTTACACCCTGGTTTTTTGGTCGGGACTGGCGCTTGGGAAACAATACAACGCCGATGTAACCATCCAGTCTGGTCACCAATTGATCACCGGCAGCATCGATCAGTTCATCCGCCATCCGCGCTACCTGGGTGTGATGGCTTTATCGATGGGCATATCTTGCGTGTTCCGTTCCTGGATCGGGCTGGAAGCCAGCGTGATCTTCCTGGGTGTCATCCTATTCCGCATCCGGGATGAGGAGGCAGTGATGCACCAGGAGTTCGGTGCGGAATGGGAAGCTTACTGCAGCTGTTCGTGGCGGTTGATCCCGAATATATATTGACTGACAGATCGAAGGATGATTATCATTGGATGGTAACGTGAAGCAAAAAACCATTTTGATCCTGGGCGGATATGGTAATACCGGCAGACTTCTCGCCAGGCTGCTATTACAGGAATCAAATGCTCAACTTGTACTTGGCGGGCGTAATTTGGATAAAGCTAGGCTCTACGCTGATAAGTTAAATCAAGCATTTGAAGGGAACAGGGTGTGCGGTGTGTGCGTGGATGCATCTGACTTGCCAAGTCTACGCAACGCTTGCGAGGCGATCGATTTTGTAATTGTGGCTTCCTCCACCAGTCAATTTACCCGTCAGGTTGCCCAGGCAGCCTTGGAAAAGAAGATTGGATACCTGGATATTCAATATTCATCTCAGAAAATCTTGCTCCTCCGGTCGATGGAGTCGGCTATCCAGCAAGCTGGCTGCTGCTTTATCACCGATGGGGGTTTCCACCCCGGACTGCCGGCTTTTCTGGTCCGCTATGCAGCCCAATTCTTTGACCAGCTGGCGACTGCCAAAGTGGGCAGTGTGATCAAGGAAGACTGGAAGAAGCTCGAGGTAGAAGATTCCACCGTATATGAATTAATTGAGCTGATCAATGACTTCGAGATGTCGACTTATAAAGAGGGGAAATGGAAAAAAGCCAGCCTGTATAGCACGGCTGATTTTATCCGTATGGACTTTGGAGGAGATTTTGGTAAGCAGTACTGCGCTCCGATGATGCTGGAGGAAATGCGCATTCTACCAGAAATGTTCTCAACTTTAAACGCGACAGGTTTTTATGTCGGCAGCTTCAACTGGTTTGTGGACTGGGTGATCATGCCCATTGCCATGGTTGCGATGAAACTTTCACCCCATGCGGCTTTGCAGCCTATGGCGAGGTGGATGCATTGGGGTTTGAAGACATTTTCACAACCACCCTATGGCACCCTATTACAGGTAGAGGCATCGGGAAAGAAAAATGGTCGACCCAAAACGATTCAGATTGCCATCTCTCATCAGGATGGGTATCTGTTTACCGCAATCCCGGTGGCAGCATGCATGCTGCAATATCTGGATGGGTCGATCGCCGCACCTGGATTAAACCTGCAGGCTATCGTTGTTGAGCCGAACCGCTTTATGCGTGATATGCAGAGAATGGGCATTACAGTTCAAATTACTGATGGAGATTGATATGAAGTGGAACCGGAGTGAAATCGACCGCTTATCTCCCATCCTGGAGCAGCTGTCTACAGACCTGTCGCCGGTGGATAGTAAACGCATCCTGGTACTGTGCAGCGCGGTGGGGGACGTGGTATTTCGGTTGGCGGAAATGATGGAGACGGGCAAGGTAACAGGCATGGAATTGGATCAGGAAAGCCTTGATATCGCCCGCCGGGCTGCTCACGAGATGGGGCTCGAAAGCATGGTAGAGTTTCTACCGGCGGAGAAGGATTATCTCCCCCTGCCCGATTCAAGCTTTGACGCCCTGGTGAGTGAGTTTATCATTTACCCCACCTCCTCACCAACTGAGATCGGCCAAACGGAGATGGCACGTGTGCTTGTGCCTGGCGGGAAGATGGCTATAACTGACGTGATCGTGACCAGGCCTCTACCCCCGCAGGTGCGTCAGGAGCTGACCTTGATTGGATTAGAGGATCTATGCGAGGCGACCCAGGATGACTTCCGGAGCCGGATGGGTGATGCCGGATTGGTCAATGTTCAGGTATCTGATCTGACTTCCACAGTCCGACAGGTATGGGAATCCCGGCGTGAAGCCGATCGGTCGGCATCTCATCAGCGAGGGTATTCTTATCTGCTGGATGATGGATTTTTCAGCTTG
Source organism: Anaerolineae bacterium (assembly GCA_041481345.1). GTDB lineage: Bacteria > Chloroflexota > Anaerolineae > Anaerolineales > UBA4823 > FEB-25. The sequence continues at coordinate 9,452 of JBGPBQ010000102.1, read as the reverse complement.
GGCAAGGATTTATTTTATATTTATGTGCGCGGTGAGAAGCCAACCCCTCTCCCACAGAGCAGTATACGTCTGGTGTGAAATTGAGGATTTTTTGGAGATTGAGTATATGCCTAACGACGACTACTTGCACCAGCTGATGACCCTGCCCACCGTGGTAGAAGCCAGGCTGTCACCCGATAAACGCTGGGTGGCATTCCTCTGGTACCGTATGCACGAGAATTTTGATATTTTTCTGGTGCCGGCGGATGGCTCACAGCCGCCCATTCCATTGACACACACCCCTGAAGCAACCGAATTGGTGAGCTGGACGCCCGATTCGAAGGCAGTGATCGTCTCGGAAGACCATAATGGGGATGAATTGGCCCGCCTGTACCGCGTTGATATTTCGCAGCCGCTGGTGATGCAGCCGCTCACTGACGACCGCCCACCGTACTTCATTCGCGGTGGAATGCTGCACCCCAACGGTAAATTCCTGTTCTATGGGGCAAATTATGATTTCGAAGCTGGCCGGGTGATCGAGCCGACCTGGATATACCGCCATGACTTGATCTCGGGGGAGAAGCTGCCCATCGCCAAACCGGCAGCGGCGATCTGGATGGTACCTGAGCTGAACAAACCTGGCACACATCTAATCTACCCACGCCGCGATATTCACCCTGCAGGCAGGCAGTACCGGCTGGTGGACGTCAATGGCAGCCAGGATGAAGAGATCCTCAACTTCGGCGCGCAGGTGAGGGTGTTTGCCAACTGGCACCCGGATGGTGAGCATATCGTTTTCTTAAGCGAATCGACGGGGGATGGGAACAAAGAACACTTCAAGCTGGGTTTGTACTATTGGCCAACCCACGACTTGCGTTGGTTGATCGATGACCCCAACCGGTTCATTGAGAGCCAGTGGGTCACAAGAGATGGGCTGGTGGTGGTTGATGAGATGAAGGATGCAAACCACCTGACCACCTGCCTGGATATTGATTCCGGTCACGAGACTTCATTTCCGTGCCTGCCGGGCAACCTGTTGCCGGTGAGTCAGGCTTTGGACGGCACCTGGATTGCGCTATATTATTCCGCCACCTCACCTTCCGAGCTGGTGCGCCTGCCTCTCCATGCCCAGAGTCCGGTAGAGTTGGTCTCATTGACCAGAGTGTGGGATCACACTTCACTTTCACCTGATCAGCTCTACCCTGCGGAGGATTTCCGCTGGAAATCGGTGGATGGATTGGAAATCCAAGGATGGCTGTACCGGGCATCACCCAACCCGAAGCGCGCCATCATCTATGTCCACGGCGGGCCCACTTCTCACACTGAAAACAGGCTCAACCCCCAGATTGAATACTATGTTTATCGTGGTTTCAACGTGCTTGACGTCAATTATCGCGGCAGCACAGGGTTTGGGCTCAGCTATCGCAATGCCATCAAAAAAGACGGCTGGGGGGGAGGCGAGCAGGTGGATATCGCCACCGGTGCCCGGGCACTGATTCAGGCTGGATTAGCCGAATCAGGAAAGGTGGGTGTAACCGGCACATCCTACGGTGGCTATAGCGCCTGGTTCCTGATTACGCATTATCCGCCTGAAGTCATTGCGGCGGCCGCTCCCATCAGCGGTATGACCAATCTGGTGTTGGATTACCATACCACCCGCCCGGATTTACGCCCATTGGATGAGGAGATGATGGGCGGAAGACCCGATCAGGTGCCTAAACGCTACTACGAACGCTCGCCGATTAACTTCGTAAAGGATATCCGGGGCAAGCTGCTCATTGTCCAGGGGGCGCTGGACCCGAACGTCAGCCCTGAAAATGTGCGCCAGGTGCGCCAGCGCCTGGATAAAGACAGTATCCCGTATGAAGTGCTGGTCTTCGAGGACGAGGGGCATGGGGTGATAAAACCAGCCAACCAGGAAGTGCTGTACTCCCGGTTGGCGAATTTTTTCGATCAGGCTTTTGGAGAATGAAGAAATGCCAAATATTCTTGTGGTAGAAGATGATACCTCCCTGCGTGAGACCCTTGTGTATAACCTCACCCGTCAGGAATACAACGTGCAAGCAGTGGGTGATGGCTTGACTGCCCTTCAAACTGCCCGGAAAAACCCTCCCGACCTGGTGCTGCTCGACCTGATGCTGCCGGGGATGGATGGTTTCGAAGTCTGCCGCATACTGCGTCAGGAGATGAACATTCCCATCCTGATTCTTACTGCGCGTGATGATGAGATCGACCGGGTGATAGGTTTGGAGATTGGGGCGGATGATTACATCACCAAGCCGTTCAGTATGCGCGAGCTGATGGCGCGGGTCAAAGCCCACCTGCGCCGTGAGCGCCTCATCCGCCAGGAAGTAGATTCCGAGCAAGAAGCTGCTTCGCAGGATGTGCTCACCTTTGGTAACCTGACCCTCGACCTCAGCCGCCGGGAAGTACGGTTGGATGGAAAGGCCATCGCCATGAAACCGAAGGAGTTTGACCTGCTCTTATTCCTGGCGCAGCACCACCGGCAGGCGCTTTCACGACCGTTTCTGCTTGAGCGGGTGTGGGGCTGGGATTTCGGTGGCGGTACACGCACGGTGGATGTGCACGTGCATTGGCTGCGGGAGAAAATTGAATCAGACCCATCCAACCCGATCAGGCTGGTTACAGTCCGTGGTTCCGGGTATCGCTTCGAAGGATAAACAAGCATGTTTCACTCCATTCGTTGGCGCATTGTATTCCCATACGTTTCCCTGATCCTGGTCACTATGCTGGCGCTGGGGGCGTATATCTCCAGGCTTGTGCGCCAGACTTATCTGAATGACCTGGAATCCAAGCTGGCTACCGAGGCACGCATGATTGGGGATGTGATCACGCCATATTTAGAATCAGCTGGAACGACTCCGAACCTTGACCCAAACGCCAAACATTGGGATGATATTTTGAAGGCACGCGTGACGATCATTGCACCCGATGGAACGGTCTGGGGTGAATCGGAGCAGGACCGGGCTACCATGACCAACCACAGCGACCGACCAGAGGTCATGCAGGCGCTGGCGACCGGTGAAGGCAGCAGTATCCGTTATAGCCAGACGCTTGGGATTGATATGATGTACACCGCGGTGACCGTTCTAAAAAATAATGCACCCCTTGGGCTTGTACGTGTAGCATTGCCACTGCAGCAAGTGAATGCCAATATCGCCAACCTACAGCGTGTCTTGATCGCGGTCACCGTGTTGGTGACAGCCATTGCATTACTTCTCGCCGTTATCATTGCCGGGCGCATCACCCGCCCGGTACGGGTGCTTACCCAATCTGCCTGGAAGCTGGCGTCCAGCGATCCAGCCGTCCAACCCATTCCGCCGAGTAGGGATGAGATTGGCCAATTGGCTCAGGTATTTAATATTATGTCAACCCGTTTGAGCGGCCAGATTGACGCTCTCGAAACCGAACGCGCCACCCTGGATACAGTCCTGCAAAAAATGACCGATGGCGTCTTGATCGTGGATGAGCAGGGCAGGGTGCAGCTGGTCAACCCTGCTGCTGTAAAGATGTTTTCGATTTCCCAACCTGTTGCAATTGGTAAACCCTTAATCGAGGTGGTACGGCATCACCAGCCAGAAGAAATGTGGCAGCGCTGCCGGGCAACAGGCGAAGCCCAAAGGGTTGATTTTGAGGTGGGTCATCGATTATCCCTTCAAGGTATCGCCACTTCACTCAGCCCGGCCATCTCTGGCAGCACCATGCTGCTGTTCCAGGATCTAACTCACCAGCGGCAGACTGAAGCCATGCGGCGGGACTTCATTAGTAATGTCTCGCATGAGCTGCGCACGCCACTGGCGGCATTGAAAGCTCTCACCGAGACCCTACAGTCTGGCGCACTGGAAGACCCACCCGCTGCTCACCGGTTTTTAGAACAGATGGAAACAGAGGTGGATTCACTCAGCTTGATGGTCAATGAGCTGCTGGAGCTTTCACGCATCGAATCTGGGCGGGTGCCGCTCAATCTGATGTCCACGCCCCCCCTCGATATTGTCAACCCGGCGGTCGAACGGTTGCGTCTGCAGGCTGAACGTGCAGGTATCTCCATGACCATCGAATGCCCTGATGATTTACCCCCTGTCCTGGCCGATGTAGTCAGGGTTCAGCAAGTGGTCGTCAACCTGCTGCATAATGCCATTAAATTCACTTCATCTGGTGGCCAGGTGGCCGTTCGTGTCGAGCAGAAAGATAGGGCAATTCGCTTCACGGTTGCAGATACTGGTATCGGCATTGCAGCTGAAGACCTGCCTCGTATTTTTGAGCGCTTTTATAAAGTCGACCGTTCACGTACTACGAGCGGCACCGGGTTGGGACTGGCAATTGCCCGTCATCTGGTTGAAGCCCATGGGGGTAGGATTTGGGTGGAGAGTGAAGTAGGTAAAGGCAGCTCGTTCCGATTCACTATCCCTATAGCTTAACTTACATTTTCCCTAACTTACCCGTAGGTCCGCTTACGGGCTTTTTTTGTTAATCGGATTTAACAATACGATTGCAATATGTTTACACATCCTTAAACAAACCAAAATAATATGATGTTATTGTTCAGGTATGGAAAATAACTTACTAATCACAATAATGTTGTCAATTTATATCGTCGCTCTATTGGTAACCGACGTAGTTGCCTACCGAATTCTATATTTATAGATGAGGTTGGGCAGATGAACATTCTAGTTACCAATGATGATGGGGTGACGGCACCTGGCTTGTTGGCTTTAGCCCAGGCGATGCGTCCTTTTGGAGATATAAAAATCCTGGCTCCGGACCACAACTGGTCTGGCAGCGGGCATGTCAAAACACTGGAACGTCCCTTACGGATAAAGGAGGTGAAGCTTGACGATGGATATCCCGCCTGGGCTAGTGATGGAGCACCCTCCGACTGTGTCGCTCTAGCATTACTCGGCTTCTTTGATGAGAAATTTGACCTGGTGGTTTCGGGTATCAACCCCATGCCTAATCTCGGTCATGATGTAACCTACTCGGGCACAGTGACTGCTGCCATGGAAGCAATTATCTGGGGTGTTCCAGCGATCGCATTCTCCTTGGGTTCGGTGGAGAATGGGTTGGCTGTGTCTGATTACCAACCCACGACACATGTTGCGCAAGAGATCGTTGCTTCTGCCATTCAGTATTCGCTTCCTGCAGGAACCTTGCTCAATGTTAATGTTCCCATGCTACCTGAGGATCAAATCCAAGGGTTTCAAACCACACGCCTGGGTTTGCGGGTGTACCGGGACCGGCTTGATCGGAGAGTGGACCCACGTGGACGACCTTACTACTGGATCGGTGGTGAAACCCCATCTGGCATACCTGAGGAGGGTACGGATATCGGTGCATTAACTGAAGGATACGTCTCAATTACTCCGCTGAACCTTGACCTCACCGCGTATAATGCCATCCAGGGGATAGGGAAGTGGCAACTGTCGGTTAATAATATGATAACAAATCAATTACTACCTGTTAACCATTCCTTGTTGGAACGTTAAACAACCCATAGTATCCTTGAATAGTAAAAATATAAGAATATGTATTCGGAGGAATTAGAAATGCCTAGAAAAATTTCCCAGCTTTTTGTTGTCACCACGATCCTTTCGTTGGTGCTGAGTGCATGTGCTACTGCAACAAGCACACCTGCTGCTGTAAGTCAGGCACCAGCTACTGTGGAAGTGACCCGCGTGGTTGCTGGTACGCCGCAAACCATTGTGATTACGGCCACACCTGGACCTACCCAGCCACCAGCTGCAACAGCTCTTCCCGCTGGTTCGGTTCAAATTAACGGCGCCGGAGCTACTTTCCCGCTACCAGTCTATACCGAATGGATCTACGCATACCAGTATATCGATCCTTCTGTTACCCTGAACTACCAAGGCATCGGCTCAGGCGGTGGCAAGAAGGCGATCATCGATAATACAGTGGATTTTGCGGGATCTGACTCGGTGGTCAAACCTGAAGAATATATCGCCGGTAAAGACCTGCAAATGTACCCCATGGTAGCCGGGGCAGTCGTGCCAATCTATAGCGTGGAAGGTGTCACCCAGACCCTTACCCTGGATGGTAAAACTTTGGCCGGAATTTACAACGCTACCATCACCAAATGGAATGACCCGGCGATCGCAGCGCTCAATCCAGGCATAAATTTACCTGATAAATCGATTACAGCAGTTCACCGCTCGGATGGCTCGGGTACCACCGAAATCTTCACCAATGCCCTAGCCGTATTCAGCTCAGATTGGAAAACCAATGTAGGCGCTGGGACCTCGGTCGAATGGCCGGTGGATAAGGCGGGTAATGGCATCGGTGGCAAAGGTAACCAGGGTGTGGCGGCAGCTGTGCAAAATACCCCCAACTCGATTGGTTATGTTGAGCTCTCGTACGCCATTGCGAACAAGATTGCTTATTTAAATATGATCAATCAAGCCGGTAATAAAGTCACAGCGAATGCCGACACTCTCGCGTCTGCCATGAATGACTTTGCCAACAACTTTACTGACAAGCTGACCAATATCATCGTCAATGGCCCCGGTGCCAATAGCTGGCCGATTGCCGGATACACTTACATTATTCTGCATACCACCAGCATGCCCGATTGTGTCAAAGCCCAGAAGTTACTCGGGTTCCTCAAATGGGCTCTCACCGACGCCGGTGCAGCCAAGCGCGCCGCTGATCTCGGTTACTCAGTCCTTCCGGATGCTGTGCGCACTCAGGTGTTATCTAAGCTGGGTTCAGTCACTTGCAATGGCGCCCCGGTCACACCATAACGAATAGTAATTTTCTCCTCCTGTAAAAGGTTGCGCAGCCCTGAAGGCTGCGCACCTTCTTGCATCGAGGAATTCTGTCAGGCTGATTTTATGACCAAAGAAACTCACTCCCTTTCCAATCGACGTCCTGCTACTCGATGGGTGGCTCGATTCCGTCTGTTTATCCATTACGGAGACCGTCCATGGAATACTTTGACCATTTCCATGTCAGTTCTGACTATCTTACTGGTGCTGGCGATTGGCATTTTACTATGGCGGGATTCAGCAGGATCACGGGCGGTTTCTGGTCTTAATTTTATAAAACCTACTTCAGATGCCTCATGGAATCCGGTTAGTGGTGAATTCCAGGCTTGGCCTTTCATTTATGGCACGTTAGTCACCTCCCTATTTTCCTTGGTGCTGGCTGTCCCGATCAGCCTGGGTGTGGCGATCTTTTTGGCTGAATTATGTCCCGAATGGCTGCGTGCGCCGCTTGGAGGAATTTTTGAGCTCCTGGCTGCCATCCCTTCAGTTATTTATGGCTTATGGGGTATTTTTGTGTTCTTACCCAATATGGTTGAGCCAGTGGGGAAATTTTTGGGTTCCATACTGGGTCAAATACCGGTGTTGAACGTAATCTTCCGAGGTCCAATACCTGCCAGCGGTGCAAGTTTGCTGGCGGCCGCGTTTATTCTCAGCATTATGATCACCCCCACGATCACTGCCATCACCCGCGATGTATTCCTGGCTATCCCCGTGAGCCAACGCGAGGCCTCGTTGGCTTTAGGTTCTACACGATGGGAGACGATATGGAAGGTGCTGATCCCTTATGGGCTGTCTGGCATTCTAGGGGCGGTGATCCTGGGTCTCGGGCGCGCCCTGGGTGAAACCATGGCGGTTACCATGGTGGTAGGGAATAGCATTGGCGGGTCATTATCACTGCTAAAACCTGGCTATACCATGTCGAGCATCATCGCTAATGAGTTTGCCGAAGCAGTATCCCCGTTGCATACCCAAGCTCTGTTAGAGGTGGGTTTAATATTGTTTATCATGACCTTACTGCTCAATATTCTGGCTCGTTTGCTGGTTTGGCGAGTAGGTAGGGGCAATGTTCAAGGAGCACGCGCATGAGCTCAGAAACGAATGTCTGGCTTGGTGCTTCCACCAAGCAGCTGATTCAATCCAGGACCGGCTACCGGCGGCGGAAATTTACCAATACGGTTATGTCGACCATCACCGCTTTATTTACGCTGGCAGCACTTTCCGTATTATTCTGGATCATCATCTATGTACTGATTAAAGGATTCCAGTATCTAAATCTGGATTTCTTCATTCATTTACCACGCCCGCTAGGAATTTCTGGCGGTGGTGTATTGAATGCCATTGAAGGCACAATTATTCTTACCATCCTGGCTTCGCTATTTGCAATAATTCCGGGGATATTAGCGGCTTATTACGTCGCTTATAACCCCAATACGCCGCTTGGTATTGCCGTACGCTTTGGCACTGATGTCCTTTCGGGCGTGCCTTCGATCATCATTGGGTTGTTTTGCTATGCCCTGATCGTTAAATATCAGGGACATTACTCTGCCCTGGCAGGTAGTGTTGCCCTGGCCATCCTGATGTTGCCCACTATTATTCGCACCACCGAGGAGATGATCAAGTTGGTTCCGCACACGCTGCGTGAGGGTTCTCTGGCACTGGGCTCTCCAGAATGGAAAACTGCCATCAGCGTATCCCTTCCGGCTGCCAGCCAGGGTATCATCACTGGTATCCTGCTAGGGATTGCGCGTGCTTCTGGAGAAACTGCTCCCTTGCTTTTCACTGCTTTGGGAAATGATAACTACGAAGTGGGCAAGATCATCACGGCTGGTCTTGCCAATCATAAGGGCATCTTTGCCATCCTGGGCAGTATTGTCACCCAGCCGGTGGACTCGTTGCCATTGACATTGTGGAAATATGCCCAACAACCCTACCCTGAGCGCATCAACCAATCCTGGGCAGCTGCGCTTGTATTAATGATCCTTGTTCTCTCCTTAAATATCTTCACCCGCGTATGGGTGCAGGTTCGAGCTAATCGTATGCAAGGTAAATGATCCTATGTTTACCAATATGGAAACTCCTATGACTGATGATAAACAAAGCGCACCACTAACCGTCCCGATCGATATCGCTCAGAAAGCTGTAGAACCTCCGCTCGCTGGAGAAAACAAGATCGAATTCTGGGGTTATTCCTTTTATTATGGCAAGTTCAAAGCACTGGGGAATATTAACCTACAGATTCCCCCTAATCAGATCACTGCCATCATAGGTCCTTCAGGCTGCGGTAAATCCACCCTATTACGATCCATCAACCGCATGAATGATCTGGTACCCAACGTTCATACAGAGGGTCAAATCATCTTCAACGGGGTGGATATTATTGGTCCAAGTGCGGATGTCGTCGATGTACGCCGGAGGGTTGGGATGGTTTTCCAGCGCCCCAATCCCTTTCCTAAGAGCATATATGATAATGTTGCTTATGGGCCACGCTTGTACGGTATCAGCCGGCGTTTGGGGCTGGATGAGATTGTTTATAATGCATTAAAACAGGCTGCGTTGTGGGATGAAGTCCACGATAAATTGCACCAATCCGCCATGGCGCTCTCAGGCGGTCAGCAACAGCGCCTGTGCATTGCCCGCGCTCTGGCCGTTGAGCCGGAAGTGATCCTGATGGAT
>JBGPBQ010000101.1:0-12937 GCA_041481345.1 Anaerolineae bacterium | reverse complement strand
TTTCCACGGCGGCGTAATTGCGTGAATACATTATTCAGTCGTTCGGTCAGGTTCTCAAACACAGGACTGCATTTTAGCGTGTATGCTTGGAATGGTCAAGAGTAGATAATGAAGAGAGTCCAGCCGATGGAAGCAATGAGGTCCGAATGGTATCTGGTGAACACGGTGGCTATCGCAACTTTATACCTGCTGATGGGTTATACCATAATTAGATAAATATTACCTTGTCAAGATTATTAATTTAACCTGAAAGTTCTATATCCGCTCGTAGGAGATGTATTCATGTCAAAAATAGCCCTGGTTACGGACAGCACAGCGTCCATGCCAAAAGAATTGGTTGATAAATATGAAATCATCGTCGCGCCGCAGATATTAATCTGGGGAAAAGAGACCTTTGAGGACGGGGTGGACATCATGCCGAGTGAGTTTTATACCCGGCTGGCTAAAGCATCGGTGATGCCATCCACATCCCAGGTAACGGTATCCAAGTTCCTTGAAATATACCAACGACTGCTGGACCAGGATTACGAGATCCTGACCGTCGTGATCTCATCGCAGCTATCGGGAACGCTCAACTCAGCCATCCAGGCAAAGGCGATGCTGGCGGCAGATGCACCGATCGAGATCATCGATTCCAACACGACTGCTATGGCGATGGGCTTCCAGGTGCTGGCCGCTGCCCGGGCAATCAAGCAAGGCGCGACACTGGCAGAGACCACTGCGCTGGTGCAAAAAGCATTGGGGCAGACGGGTCTATTCTTCGCTGTGGATACACTGGAGTTCCTGCACCGGGGTGGGCGTATCGGGGGAGGCACCCGCTTTTTGGGGACGCTGCTGAATTTCAAGCCCATCCTAGAAGTGCAGAATGGCAGGGTGGAAGGGATTGAGCGTGTGCGCACACGTGGGAAGAGCCTGAGCAGGATCGTTGAGCTGGCGAAGGAGAAAATAGCCGGCCGGACGCCCGTGCGACTAGCATCGCTGCACGCCAATGCGCCCGAAGACGCACAAGCCGTGCTCAAAGAGGCTTCGGAAGCGCTTAACCCGATCGAAACCTACTTCTCGGAAGTGAGTCCAGTGGTTGGAGCCAATGCCGGTCCGGGGGTGGTGGGGCTGGTCTTTATGGCCGGGATGTGAGCATCCATTCGAATAACAAGACCGCGGTGGGAGACTGCCGCGGTTTTTTTTACAAGCAGACATGGAACTGAAGATGAGGAGAGAATGACTCCAGCGGATGGACAAACCTGCGCTGCTGGTACAATTAAGATCATTCCAGCTGCAAGCAGGAGGCCGCATGAAAACCTACCCCAACATTGCCGTCCAGGTGCCTGATATTTACCTACCGCGTCAGGGCGTCGAGCTGAATAAATGGGCGGTGATCGCCTGCGACCAATTCACCTCCCAGCCTGAATACTGGCACAAGGTGGAGGAAACCGTGGGCGGCGCACCGTCCACGCTGAAGATGATCTTTCCGGAGGTGTATCTCGAGCAACCTGGTGCGGATGAGCGCATCCGGCGGATACAGCGCACGATGCAGGATTATCTCACGAGAGAGCTACTGACGACCTATTCGGGCATGGTGTATGTTGAACGTCAGGTGGGGGGCAAACTACGACGAGGTATCGTGCTGGCGCTGGATCTGGAGCAATACGACTATAACAAAGGCAGCCGCTCGCTGATCAGGGCCACGGAAGGGACGATCATTGAACGCCTGCCCCCCAGGATTCGCATCCGAGAAGGGGCGAAGCTGGAGCTGCCACACATCCTGGTGCTGATCGATGACCCGGCATGCACTGTGATAGAGCCAATCGGAAAGTCGAAAGCCCAACTGAAGCAGATGTACGATTTTGAGTTAATGGCCGGCTCAGGTCATTTGAAGGGCTACCTGGTCAAAGACTCAGTGGTTGAAGCCGGCATTATCTCAGCGCTGGAACGCCTGACGGAACCGCAGACCTTTGCTGCCAAGTATGGGGTTCGGAGAGACGAACCTGTGCTACTGTTCGCCATGGGCGATGGTAACCACTCGCTGGCAACTGCCAAGGCAATCTGGGAGAAGAACAAGACCCAGGTGGGGATGGATCACCCTTCACGCTATGCGCTGGTGGAAATCGAGAATGTGCACGATGAAGGGCTGGAATTTACACCCATTCACCGGGTACTGTTCAACGTCAAACTGGACATCCTCGGCTCTATGGAACGATTCTTCCAGGGACGGTGCTCCTTCACAGCCTGCAAGGACCAAGCCGAGATGGTTAAACGAATTCAGCAAGCGAACGGGCAACATACTGTGGGCATGATCACTGCGGAAGGATGGGGTGTGGTGGAAATCACCCAACCGGCCTCCAACCTGCCGGTTGGCACGCTGCAATTGTTCCTGGATGACTTCTTGAAGGGTGGAGGGGCGGAAAGGATCGATTATGTTCACGGCGAGGAAACGGTGATTAAGCTTGGGCTTCAGCCGGGAAACACGGCCTTCTACCTGGCGGGTATGGATAAGAGCGACCTGTTCAAGACAGTCATCCTGGACGGAGCCCTGCCGCGCAAGACATTTTCGATGGGAGAAGCGTACGAGAAGCGATTCTACATGGAATGCCGAAAGATCGCCTAATCAAATAATCCTAAATATAATGCCAAATCTGGCGTAGCACTGGGTTTTGAGATTCAGCATTCTGATCAAATCATCGATCCATCGCGAGTGTCAAATCTTCAATGCGACGAGCTTTAAAATATCAGACCGACCAGCCATGGGCGCTGGTCGGTCTGCATCACAAAAGATTGGTTATGTAAATTTATATCAGCTCAGCGGTGGAGTATTGGCATGTAAGTTAATGATGCCGCCGCAATACGTGTTGCGTACAGATTTCCACCGGTTTCGTAGGCATTCACAGCAACCAGAGTGCCCACTTTCAAGTTTAGATCGACGTCAATGGCTGGATCCTCAAGGTATGAGACTCCATCAACTGTCCATACATATCCTGATGGGGATCCTCCCGGCTGGATACTATCCAGGATGCCAAAGGCGTGGATACGACCAAAACCTGGGGCGACATGGGTCGCGATTTTAGTTGCAGTGCGAATTCCGGTCCCCGCATCATAGGTAAATTTTACTGCGACAAATGCACCTGGAGCCAAGACACCATGATCTTGCTCAAACACCGTTGTAGATATGGCTTCCATGGTGATACCGCTGATTTCCCATGTTCCGGTGAATACCCCACCGTCAGGCATCGTTTCTACCACTCCAAATAGCTTGAAGAGCTGCGAGCCATCTTCAGCCTGGCATTCCTGAGCTTCTTCTCCTTCGAGCTGATGTAGCAGCATTGCGCCGGAAGCAGGATCATATTTTGATTCGACGCAGTCACCTACAACCAAGTCACCGCCGTCCTCTTCAAACTTAGTTGCCTCGGTTGCCGTAAATGGTACACCAGCAAATGTCCAAGTGCCAGTCAATGTGTCTGTTGGTGGTCTCATCTCAAGAGTGGCGATCAGCTTACTCAGACTCGGCACCTCCACTTGATCGCAATGGTGTGCACCTTTAACCTTGACCTCGACAGCATGGTTGACTCCATCTTGAGTGTAATATTTTACCTTTATGCACGTGCCTATGTCGATTTCATGATCTCTATCTTTAAAACGGGTAGAGGGATCGGTCATAAACATAAAGGTGGTGTCTTGAGTGGGGCTTATGACCCAAGTTCCATACAGATCAGGTGGAAAGCTTACCACCAAACCATAGATTTGATTGAATGATATTGATCCTAAGCAATGGTAAGCCCACTCGCTCGCGATTTCGTTAGTCATGTTTTGTCCATCAACGACTTGGTATTCAACTTTCGCGCAGGCTCCGACAACCAGTGGGCCGTGATCGGAATTAAATTCCGTCTCGGGTGTGCTGATGAAATCGACCCCGCTGATCACCCAGGTACTGGTGATGGTCGAAGTATAGGCAGGCGGGACTACATCGATCAAGCCATAGAAATGCTCTTCTCCTTCTCCACCACATTCCTGGTTATCCGTGGTTGCGATTTCGACGGCTTCGTGTGTCGCGGATACATACTTCACATCGACGCAACCTCCTACAAGAAATGGGCCTTCTTCCTGCTCAAAGCGGGTGTTGGTCGTCGCTGTGTAGGTTGCCGATCCGACCACCCAGGTTCCAACAAGCTCTTCAGGGAAAGTGATCACCACTCCACTGGCTTCACTCAAAGGATCTTGTTGAGATTCGCATTTATATGCATACTCTGTCTGTATCTTTAGCGCTTGTTTGCCTCCACCAAGGTTGTCGTTTATATATACGACTTCAACACATGCCCCGATTGAGAAAGGTCCATGTTCCTCCCTAAATTCCGTGTGGTCGTCCGCAGTGTATGAATTACCATCTACGATCCACTCGCCAATTAGTTGATCAGGAAAACTATCAATCTTCCCGTAAACCTGCTCTCCCTCATGGTCCCACGCAATCGAGCTTTGGGGCTGGCTGGCTCTTGCTGGGATTACAACCATCATCGCGGTGATGAATAAACCCAGGAACACAGGCAGCATGATTAGAAAAATCTTTTTCTTCATAATTATCATCCTCCTTATATCTGAAAGTGAGATTGGATGGAAATGTCCTTTTTATGGATGCAAAGTTCGCGTTCTTTGCATTTATCTCAAGAACATCTAATAATTAAGACGAGTTAAATGCTTGATAGATACGGGTATATGCAAATATTTTTTCTTTTGGGGCTATATAGTGAAAATAATATTGCATTTAATTTTGCACAAACAGGCATCTTTTTTGTAATCTCCGCATCAGATGAGAGGAAATTTAAACTGAATCGTGAGTGATTCCGGCTATCGTTGACCTCTAATTTTTTTGCCCCATGATATGCACATACTTTTGCAATACAGGTGGATATCAAGTTTGTTTGCAATTCTCCAAACATTAATATTCTCGGTCTATTATTTCCAGATTATGGCTGGTTTGTAGGTTCCCAGAGAAAATTCCCGTCTACTTTTCCAGTAATGCCATTGTCTACTTCATCTGAGGTCGCAGTTACTGTCCAGTCCCATAACTTGTTTTTTGACAGCAGCCTGCCTGTACCAAATGCATCGGATATAATCAGATAATTATCTAACGATCCAGCTATTCAATGAACCTCTTTTTTCATGACCCGGATGAAATTCGGGTACCACCTGAAGATGTACGCCTGCGCGAGGTGATAGTCGCACCACAGCCGGAGAGTGGGCGGGTGAAAATCCATCTTGAGCTGACCCCATTCCAGAAGCGACCGAATATCAGCGTGAGCATCACCAACACCGCCGGCAAAGAAGCTGCCCGCACGACAATCCTGGAAACCATGCTGTCCAAGCTGGAATTCACAATGCACCTGCGCGAGCCCGAACAAGGCAACGAATATACGCTGGAAACTACTGTATACTACCAGAAGATACCGCAGCCGAGTGAGGCAGAGGTTGAAATACAACTGGCGGACCCGATGATTGTGGACCAGCATAAAACGACGTTTGTCCTCCCGTAATTGGAGAGCAGGAAGTTAATCCATTCGACTTATTAGTAACCTCTACCTGATGGGCTGAATACCCTGATTTATCTACAGCCTCAGATATCTCGTACAGACTTTGAGGAATGGGCGTTTTGTGCCTGTGCACATTTCTTGCAACAGGTAAAATTGACCTAGACATTGATTATGAGCGAACAACCAGAACCTGCAGGCGCATCGCGTTCATCCCGGGCACGGAACCGGCGGGTTGGATGGACAATTCGCATCACCCCGGTTGGTATAGGGCTGCTGGTCGTATTCAACTTGCTGGTCGTGAGCGGTTTGGTAATAGGGATTATGCAGATCCTGCAGATGCCCAACCTGCCAGGGCTGATCAGCCAGGTGAGGCCATCCAACACCCCCGTAGTGGAGACAACACCGACCGAACCCACGTCCACCCCGACCTATACACCCCAACCATCTGCGTCACCCACAACCCAGCCCTCGGAGACTTTCACGCCAGAGCCCGCAAACGCCAGCCCGCAGCCGATCAGCACCCTGACCATCAACCAGGGCTTAATCCTGATGGCTTTGGATGAAGGCGGGAATACCCATCTATTCGCCTATCAGCCACAGGAAAGTGGGGCGGGGCAGCCGCTGCCACTCACCCGGCTGACATCCGGACCGTGGGATGATATCAACCCGGCGATAAGCCCTGATGGGCGGACGGTGGCATTCTCTTCCAACCGCAGTGGGTATTGGGATATATACCTGCTCGACCTGGGCAGCGGAGGGATCACACGGCTGACCGATACGCTGACATTCGATGCTTCTCCGTCATGGTCGCCGGACAATCAATGGTTAGTTTACGAAACATATGCCAATGACAACCTGGATATCAGAATCCAATCTGTTGTAGCACCTGGTGATATCATTACGCTGACAAACGGCCCGACGGCTGATTTCAGCCCAGTGTGGTCACCCCAAGGCAGGCAGATTGCATTAGTTTCCGACCGTAGCGGCGAGAATGAAATTTGGCTAGCAGACCTGGATAAGCCAGAGGAACAGCGATTCATAAATATCAGCAATAGCCCGAACAGCGCGGATACTCACCCGGTATGGTCACCGGATGGTAAATCGCTGGTGTGGGTGGGCGAGCAGGACGGTATCCACAGCCTGTTCCGGCAGGAACTGCCGCCAACCGGAAATGCAGCCACCCCACAAGCCACACCGGTCCGGCAAAATCTTGGAAGTGGCGATTGGCCTGCCTGGAGCTCAGATGGCGAGACAATATTGACCATTCTGCAGGCTCCCAACCATACTTATCTGACTGCGTACCCAGCCCACTATCCAGGGCTGGTATTTCCGACCATTGAGCTGCCAGGGAATGTGAATGGCATAACCTGGGGAAATATTGCATTGAGCTCAAGCTATCAAACCGTGTACCAGCAATCTGCACAACTGACACCTACCCCACTGTATTTCCCAGCTCTAGTAGCACTTCCCGGGGATAATGGAGGCAGGTATCTGCTGATCCCGCTCAACGGAGTGACAGCTCCGAACCCTGTTTTGCATGATATGGTCGATGAGAGTTTCCAGGCTTTGCGATCACGGATTGCCAGCGAGGCGGGTTGGGATTTCCTGTCCAGCCTGGAAAACGCATACGTGCCGCTCACTTCTCCACTGGACCCCGGTATGGGGAATGATTGGCTGTATACCGGTAGGGCGTTCGCCCTCGACACCGTCCCCATGAACGCAGGCTGGATGGTAGTCATGCGGGAAGACTACGGGGCAGAAACCTATTGGCGAATTTACGTCAAGGCGCTTCCCCAGGACGGCTCGGCGGGTATGCCCCTACATGAGCTACCGTGGGACTTCGATGCGCGGTTAAACGGTGACACCACAACCTACGAGCAGGGGGGAGAAACAGCAGCGGCGATCCCAGCCGGTTATTGGGTCGATTTCACCGAGCGGGCCTAGGGATACGGATGGGAACGATTACCGGCGCTACCTACCTGGAGAGATTCATCCCCGGCGGCACGGTTCAATGAATTTGTGGCGAGCGGAGGCAAGGATTGGCAGACAGCCATGCTCGAGCTTTACCCGCCGGAAGTAATGATCACCCCCTCACCGGTGTTCCCTCCTACACGCACGCCCACCGCCACCCTACGCTGGTATGTTTCGCCCACACCGACCACTTCATCGACGGCGCGACCGACCTTCACACCCATCCCGACCGCCAGCTCAAATCCGGGCGGCTAAGCCGGATGCGCGCCTGATCCGCAGAAACTATGCATATACACGGAAGACATACCCAACAGCGCTCAAAATGGTCTAGGCGGTTGTTGAGCCTGTCTAGCACGGCGGCCCTGATGATCATCTTAACCGCCTGCCGGCCGGCGCGAGCCATTTATTCTGTGCCTCCGCTCGATCCTGCCTACTCAACCACGACGCAGACATCGGCAACCGCAACCGAGACTTCCACCGCTACAGCATTGATCCCGGCGAACACATCAGTCTATCCGTCGGCGTATCGCACACCTTATGCATCACCAACCTTCCTTCCAACCGACACACCTGCCTCCTTACTGTTTGATGACCCAACTCAAGAACCGGTACCAGTCGCATCCTGGAGGCCACCGTTATACCCTGACCCATGGGCACCCACTCTGTATGACCATTTCTACTTTACTAGCCCGATTGCGGCGAACCAGGTAAATTCGCTGGTATCAGATTATCGCTATGGAGGTATGTTCTTTGAGGATATTGTGCACACCGGTGTGGATATATCCGCTCCAAGGGGTACTCCGATCCAGGCTGCCGGACCGGGAATCGTCATCTGGGCAGGATATGGGGTTTATCAAGGCGGATATGATCTCAAAGATCCGTATGGACTGGCCGTGACCATCAAGCATGATTTTGGCTACCAGAACCGGGCACTGTACACCATTTATGGGCACATGTCTGAAGTAAACGTGGTGGTAGGACAGCACGTGGAGACCGGAGATCTGCTGGGACTGGTGGGTGAGACGGGTAGAGTTACCGGGCCACACTTACACTTCGAGGTGCGCATCGATGAGAACAATTTTTTTACCACCCGCAACCCAGAGCTATGGCTCGTGCCACCGATCGGATGGGGCATCATTGCTGGACGAATGATGGATACTGTAGGTCAGCTGATTTATGACCAACAGCTCATCATCACCGACCCGCTGCACGAGCAAAATTGGCTAGCGTGGTCGTACGGCAAGACTGCCGTCAACAGCGACCCCTATTACCAGGAAAACCTGGTGATCGGTGATCTACCGGAAGGTCAATACCTGCTCAGGGTAGCCTTTGGGGGGATGAACTTCAGCACTCCAATTGAGGTACACGCTGGGATAGTAAATTATTTCACCTTTCGAGGTTACAATGGTTTTTCAGTCGAACCACCACCTATGCCGGGTGCAGAATTTACCCCCGCACCAATTGGAGCAGCAATCCCTTGACATATCGAACATATGTGCTAAACTATCAGCATAATCCGAATATTAGGAGCTAGAGCCATGGTTAAGAAGTCTGCCCCCCAACAACCCGAAATGGATGAAGCGCGCCAGGCTGCACTGGATAAAGCGCTGGGAGATATCACCAAACGCTATGGTGATGGCTCCATCATGCGCATGGGAGAAGCCCACCATCTACGTGTCGAAGCCATTCCAACCGGCTCACTTTCATTGGATATCGCGTTAGGGGTTGGGGGTATCCCCCGCGGACGCATTACTGAAATCTATGGCCCCGAATCATCTGGGAAGACCACGATCTGCCAACATATCGTATCCGAGGCGCAAAAGTTGGGCGGAACCGCGGCATACATTGACATGGAACATGCCCTGGACCCCACCTACGCCGCCCGGTGTGGTGTGGACGTGGAAAACTTGCTCATTTCACAGCCGGATATGGGCGAACAAGCCCTGGAAATTACGGAGACATTGGTACGGTCTGGAGCGATCGATGTCATCGTGATTGATTCGGTGGCAGCACTCGTCCCAAGGGCGGAGATCGAAGGAGATATGGGCGATGCCACCATGGGTATGCAGGCGAGATTAATGTCGCAAGCGCTGCGTAAGCTATCAGGAGCAATCAAGCAGACCAATACCTCAGTCATCTTCACCAACCAGCTGCGCCAGAAAATAGGGATCATGTTCGGCAACCCCGAGACGACCACGGGCGGCATGGCGTTGAAGTTTTACGCTTCTGTACGGCTAGACGTCAGGCGGATCCAATCCATCAAGCTGGGGGCCGAGATCATCGGCAACCGCACCCGGGTGAGGGTGGTAAAAAATAAGGTTGCCCCACCGTTCCGAACAGCTGAATTCGATATTATGTACAATGAGGGAATCTCCAAGTCGGGTGATCTGCTAGACTTGGCAACTTCCATGGAGATCATCACAAAACGCGGCTCGTTCTTCAATTACGGTGAGCTTCGCCTGGGTCAGGGTCGTGAAAATGCCAAGGATTATCTGCGTGTGCATAACGAGCTGGCGGCAGAGATCGAAATGGCGGTGCGCGAGCGTGCCGCCAGTGGCGAGACCGCCATGGGTTTTGGAAGCGTGACCGAGGAAAGCGCCACAGATGATGGCGATTTGTGAACCCGACTGACCAAATAATTCATTTTTTCT
This sequence comes from Anaerolineae bacterium, assembly GCA_041481345.1. Taxonomy (GTDB): domain Bacteria; phylum Chloroflexota; class Anaerolineae; order Anaerolineales; family UBA4823; genus FEB-25. The sequence goes on along the minus strand of JBGPBQ010000101.1, from coordinate 2,799 downwards.
CCTTCCTACCTCATGATATGCAATACGGAACTCGTATTGCATATCGTATATTTTCCACAGTATTATTCATCTTCCTGACCCAATTCTTGATCACCCTGGGTCTATCTGGCTGCACAGAAACCCCCACGCCTTACCGACCACCCAGGATTGCCAGCACGGTCTCTTTGATTGGACTGCCCGCTGAGACACCAGAATCCATATCTCAGCCGGGCGCTAAACTGCTTACCCCGGCAAACCCAGACTGTACTGACAACCTGACATTGTTGGAGACGGTTTCCATCCCGGATGGGACGGTCGTCCATCCAGGGGAGAGTGTAGATAAACGCTGGCTTGTGCAGAACAGCGGCAGCTGCAACTGGGATGAGCGCTACCGCTTGAAATCCACTGCGAATACGGGCATGAATATTCCCATCGAGTTGGCTCTTTACCCAGCACGCAGCGGATCTCCAGCCAACATCAGGATCGTATTCACAGCACCCTCTTCTTCAGGCACTTATCAGGCTGAATGGCAGGCTTATGGCCCCGATGGGAAGCCATTCGGTGACAGGCTTACCCTCCGCATTGCCGTGGATTCTGGGAATCCTTAACCAGTAAATTACAAAGATTAATATTTATTTATTCGGCAGTTTTATAAAGGCATTATAATTTTATTCGTTCCACCTCGGAACCGATAAAAATACCCGAGGGGGATAATTGCTAAACCGGGATGTGATTATGCGAAAAGCTTTGATGCTCCTATTTTCCATGCTGCTGGTCATCAGCGCATCCACCAGCGTAAAAGCTGCACCGATCCAAAGCGAACAGCCTGTGGTGCACGCCGTCCTGTTTTTCTCAAACGGCTGTCCGTATTGCAGCGAGGTATTGACCCACACACTGCCTCCCATTCAGGACCGATATCAATCTCAAGTGAGCCTTGTGCTGATTGAGGTTGCCACCCTTCAAGATATTAATAACTTATACGCTTTGGGCGACTATCTTGGGCTGACCAAGGAGCAGGTAGCGGTTCCCTTTCTCCTGGTAGACCGCACGCCACTCATTGGCGTTGATGAAATCAATAACAAATTCCCAATCTTAATCGAGAAATATCTGACCGTCGGCGGGCTAGAATACCCCAATATCCCTGTGTTGAATGAGATGCTCCCAGAGGGGATAGCATTCACCAGCTATGACCCATCCCTACAGCTCTTCCCGCAGACGGAAACTATTTCACAAACAACCGGCAAGGCGCTGGCATGGGCCGTCATGGCGATCATGATTATCGCCTTTGTCCTGGCAATCGGTATGATCCTGCGAGCCTTCCAGGGTAAACCTTTGAAAGAGGTGAGCGGTTGGTTGGATTTCGCTATCCCTATCCTGGCCATCATTGGCCTGGGAGCCTCCATCTATCTTACCTATGTCGAGGTGACACACACGCATGCCCTTTGTGGACCGGTGGGCGACTGCAACGCGGTCCAGAGCAGCCCGTACGCCAAACTGTTCGGCGTCATACCCATAGGATTGGTAGGTGCGCTGGGATATATTGCCATCCTGGTCACATGGATTTGGCGACGCGTGCGGAGCGATGCGTTTTCCAGAGTTGCCGGCCCGATCATGTTTGGTATGGCGCTCTTTGGAACCCTCTTCTCTGTGTATCTAACCTATCTAGAGCTGTTTGTAATCCATGCGGTCTGTATCTGGTGCCTGTCCTCGGCAATCATCATCACCGTGTTGTTGCTGCTCAGCCTGCCATTCGTCACTCAATGGCTGGCGATCTCGGACGAAGAGGAGTAGCTCATTGAGTGAAGCCGGCATGACGAGGCAGTTCAATATAAGGGATACTTTTGCCTCGTTAAAATATCCCAATTACCGGTTGTGGTTTGTAGGGCAGCTTGCTTCACTGGTGGGTACCTGGACGCAAACCGCTGCTCAGGGATACCTGATCTACGAGCTAACCAAATCACCGGCTTACCTGGGTTACGCGAGCTTTGCCAGCGGTGCTCCAACCTGGTTCTTCACCCTGTATGCCGGTGCGATTGCCGACCGGATGTCCAGGCGGACGCTGATGGTCATCACCCAAAGTTCGATGATGATCCTGGCTTTCATCCTGGCGATATTGACCTTCACTAATACCGTCCAATGGTGGCACATCCTGATCCTTGCATTCCTGCTGGGAGTGGCCAACGCCTTTGACGCACCTGCCCGGCAGGCTTTCGTGTTGGAAATGGTCGACCGTGAAGACCTAACCAATGCCATCGCCTTAAACTCGACCATGTTCAACCTGGCAATGGTCCTGGGACCAGCACTCGGGGGGCTGATCTATTATGCGCTGGGACCGGGCTGGTGTTTCACCATCAATGGCCTATCATTTATTGCGGTGATCATTGCGCTGCTCCTGATGAGGTTAAAGCCTTTTGTGCCGGTCAACCGCAATAGCAGCACCATGAGCGACATGAAGGATGGGCTGAGCTATGTGATGCACCATCCAGCGGTGAAAATGTTGATTTCCAACCTTTTTATCACCACCGTATTTGGATTGGGCATCGTGACGTTGATCCCTGCCTGGTCGGTCGAAGTATTGGGAGGGGATGCAAAGACAAACGGATTTTTACTAGCGGCACGTGGTTTGGGGTCGCTGATAGCGGCATTAACCATTGCTGCACTGGGGAGATTCCGCTCCAGGGGCAAAGTATGGACGGTAAACAGTATCCTGCTGCCCATCTCGATGATCATTTTTGCCTTGATGACCTGGCTGATCCCTTCGCTAATCGCCATTGCTGCCATGGGGTTTACCTTCATGGTGATCGCTAACCTTTCCAACGC
>JBGPBQ010000100.1:0-13136 GCA_041481345.1 Anaerolineae bacterium | reverse complement strand
CCCTGAGACATCCCCGGTGAACATTCTCCCCGTCCGGTTCGAGCCATGTGATCCAGGAGCTAAGCCGACCACCAATATTCTTCCATTTACGTCACCGAATGCCGGCACAGGTCTTCCCCAATAGTCCCAATCCTGATAGACCTTCTTCTTCTTTTTCGCCACACTTTCCCGATATTCCACCAGCCTTGGGCACTTGCGGCAGCTGATAATGGTTTCGTTCAGCGTATTAATATCCATCAATATCCTTCACCTGGTCTATCCCTATCCTGCACACTCAGATGATCAACATCGCATCCCCGAATGAGTAAAATCGGTAATCAGCTTCCTTGGCAGCCTCGTATGCATTCAGCACGCTTTCCTTTCCTGCGAATGCGCTCACCAGCATGATCAGGGTAGAGCGTGGCAGGTGAAAATTGGTGATCATTGCCTCTACCACCTGGAATCGGTATCCGGGCAAAATAAATAAGCTCGTCGGTCCTTCAAACGCTTTCAAGGCGCCATACTGCCCGGCGGTTTCTAATGTGCGTACGCTCGTCGTACCTACTGCGATGACCCTTCCCCCGGCAGTCTTTGCTCGTTGGATCTTCTCGATAGCGTCTTGGGTTAGCCGGCACCATTCGCTGTGGATTTTATGCTCCTGCGGTTCCGCTTCGTTTACCGGCGCAAACGTATCCATTCCAACGTGTAAAGTCACGCTTGTAAACTCGATGCCGTTATTCTTCAGATCCTCCATCAACTCAGGCGTGAAATGGAGTCCTGCAGTCGGTGCTGCTGCCGATCCCGATGTCTTAGCATATACGGTCTGGTACCTTTCTGGGTCGTTCAGTCGGGAATGGATATAGGGTGGCAGCGGTACATGCCCGATATTGGAGAATAGCCCCTCGATCGGCTCATCGAACCTTACAATTCGCTCTGCCCCACCCAACACCTTATCGATTGTAGCCAAAGTTGCCTTTTCACCTGGTTTAATCGCTTCGACCTGGAGCTGCTTGCCTTCCGTCAAGCCTTTTCCACCCACCAACGCCTCCCAGGTGAGCTCATCCAGCTTTCGAAGTAGCAGGAGTTCCACCCTTCCCCCACTGGGCAGCTTGCGGGCGTATAGTCTCCCAGGTATCACGCGTGTCTCATTGATCACCAGGATATCCCCTGCCCTTAGGTAGCTGCCAATATCTTTAAAAATCGAATGCTCTATTCCCCCACTTCGCCGGTCTAGGATCAATAATCTCGAACGATCGCGCTGATCTAATGGAGATTGAGCAATATAACGTTCAGGTAACTCATAATCAAAGTCAGAGGTGCGCAACTGACAGTAAACCTCACTTACGACCGACGAACCGGGAGAAGATTGTCAAGATAATAGTCAGAAGGATTGAGAGCAGGATGGAAGTCGCCAGCGGGATGATACAGGTAAGATTTTTCCCCTGTAAGACAATGTCACCAGGCAACTTACCCAATGGAATATTAAGACGTGATGCCAGGTAGAAAAGTCCGCCGACCACTAAAAAGATTACCCCTATAATTAGAAAAATCCTGCCGAGTGAAGGAAGCATGCGCAAGTTTTCTAGTTGGATCAATCAGGTGTGATCTGTTCAGAATAATTGTTGCTGGCCATCTTGAGGTTGGGCGATCCCTAGGTGTTCATATGCCAACGCGGTCGCTACCCGCCCATGCGACGTCCGCTCCAGGTAACCAAGCTGCAGTAGGTATGGTTCCACCACATCCATGATCGTATCCGGTTCCTCGCTGATTGATGCCGCAATCGTGCTCAATCCCACCGGTCCGCCCCGGTATTTTTCTATCACTGTGATGAGCACTCTCCGGTCCAACTCATCCAGTCCCATCAGGTCCACATTGAGCAGGTTCAATGCATCCCGGGCGATCTTCCTGCTGATCTTGCCATCCGCCCGCACCTGGGCAAAATCGCGCACTCTTCTCAGTAAGCGCAGTGCCACCCGTGGTGTGCCTCTGCCCCGCTGCGCGATTTCATCCACGCCTTCATCATCTGCATGCACATTTAAGGTGATACATGCCCGTGAAACGATCTTCCGCATGGCTTCAATTTCATAAAAATCAAGGTGGTACACCGCTCCAAACCGTGAGCGTAAAGGCGCCGTGAGTAACGCCAATCGTGTTGTGGCTCCAATCACCGTGAACCGCGGCAGCTTCAACCGGATCGATCGCGCCGATGGTCCCTTGCCGATTACGATATCCAGCGCGTAGTCCTCCATCGCTGGGTAGAGAACTTCTTCCACCGCTCTGCCCAGCCTATGGACTTCATCGATGAACAGGATATCCCCTGCTCTCAAATTGGTTAGGATTGCCGCCAGGTCTCCCGGTCTCTCGATTGCCGGTCCTGAGGTGACCTTGATGCTCACGTTCATTTCGTTTGCCAGTACGTGTGCCAGGGTCGTCTTCCCTAGCCCGGGCGGTCCGTAGAATAACACGTGGTCCAATGGGTCGCCCCGCTGCCTGGCAGCCGCGATCAAGATTGCCACGTTCTCCTTCACCCGTTCCTGGCCAATTAAGTCGCTCAGGGTGCGGGGTCGTAAGGCTAGGTCCAGTCGGTCATCTTTTTGGGGCTCAGGGTTTACCAGGCGTGTGGGTTTATCATCCATAAATGTGATTATAACCGAAACAGATTACGTACTATAATTCCATCATCCTCACCGTGGAGCAAAAGCCCATGCCAAATATCTTTCCCTCGATCCATCCCCTGGTTGCCCACAAGCTGTCCTTGTTGCGAGACAAAAATACGGAGCACAAGAAGTTCCGTGAGCTTGTTAGGGAAATTGCCACCCTGCTGACTTATGAGGCGACGAGTGATCTGATCCTGTATCAAATTAATATTGATACCCCACTGGCGGCAACCACAGGAAAGGTGTTATCAGAAAAGATATGTCTTGTGCCCATTTTACGCGCTGGCTTGGGGATGGTTGAGGGTGTCTGGCATCTGATGCCTTCCTGCGAAGTCTGGCATATCGGTCTATTCAGGGACGAACACACTCTAAAGCCGGTTGAGTATTATAAAAAAGTGCCAGCCGAGCCCAATGTGTCAGTCTGTCTGATCCTCGATCCGATGCTAGCCACAGGCGGTTCTGCCGTCGCCACCGTGGATATCCTTAAAAGTTGGGGTATTCGCAAGATTAAGTTTATCGGTATCCTGGCTGCTCCCCAGGGCATCCAAAACCTGCAAAGCCACCACCCGGATGTCCCCATCCATATCGCCGGCATCGATGAAACCCTGAACCAGCGTGGTTATATCCTACCCGGTCTCGGTGATGCTGGCGACCGCCAGTTCGGCACCGGTTGAGTCGAATAGGGTTCGTTGAATTAATAAGCGGGAGGTACCGATTGCTTTGGAGGCAGGGTCGTGGTGGCATGGGTCTTACCTTGAAGTTGGTACCATAATGCTCCGCCCGCTACACCCAACAACGCCATCCATAAAATGTCGAATAAACCAATGCACACAGCAAAACCGAGCTCCGATGCCCAAATTTGCGCCTGGCTTATCACGAAATTGTTGATTCCAATACGGCTCATAAAAGATGCGATATTACCTGGGTTGAGTATCATCCCATTGATCACGCTGCCGATGAACCCACCCACGAAGCCGAATGCCCCTACGATTGCTCCAGTATATCCGCCCTTTTTTGTGCTCTCGCCAGAGTTGGTCGGTTTATCAAACACACCCGCCATATATCCTGCGCTTAACCCCAATATCAACCCCAGGCATGGTGCACAGACTGGTTCAATAAATACAGCTAACCCCAAGATAAATACTACTGAGATCACTCCAAAAATTAAACCAGACTTGACCATTGGATACCTCCGATATTGTGCACAAAGTTATTCAGTTCTTAAGTAATAAATTATAGCAGGAAGTCAAAACTCAGATCATCTTAATTCCATCCTGTTATTAATCCTGCACCTGATTTACAATTTCATCCATTGGGATACATATTTCTCAACAAATCTCAATGGTCAATTCTATGTTTGTAAGGTTGATGGTCAATAATGCATTGCCGAAAATGTGGTGAAAAAGCAGTTATCAATATGCGCCAGCATAAACTGGCATTATGCGCTCCTCACTTCTTGGAATGGGTGCCTGTGCAGGTTGAACACGCCATAACCCACTATCACATGTTCACCCGTCATGATCGCCTCCTCGTCGCCGTCTCCGGTGGGAAGGATTCCCTTTCGCTATGGGATATCCTCACCCAGCTTGGGTATGCCGCTGATGGTTTGTACATCGGCCTGGGTATCGATGGAGGTGTGAATTATTCTGAGAATTCTCTGGGCTATGCCCATGATTTCGCCCATGATAATAATCTCCACCTGCACGTTAAGGATGTCAAAGCTGAATACGGCGTCACCGTCCCGGAATTGGCTATACGCACCCATCGGGGAAGATATAAACCCTGCTCAGTATGTGGGTTGACCAAGCGCCATATTATGAATCAGTTGGCTCAGGAGGGTCATTATGATGTCCTTCTCACCGGGCACAACCTGGATGATGAAGCCGCGATCCTGTTTGGAAATACACTTAGCTGGGTTGGTTCTTATCTGGTGCGTCAGGGTCCCGTCTTGGAAGCAGACCGTCCGGGTTTGGTCCGCAAGGTCAAACCCCTTTGTCGCATGTCCGAACGCGAAATGGCAGCTTACGCCTTCTTACGTCCCCTCCCATATATCCAAGACGAATGTCCCCATGCCGAAGGGTCTACATCTATCTACTATAAAGAGCTGTTAAATAAGCTTGAAGCCGACCGCCCTGGTGCTAAGCTCAGTTTTTACTTATCCTTCCTCCAAGCCAAAAGCAATGGACTTTTTTCTCCCGCAGCTGATGAGCGTGCCGATTTAGTTCATACTTGCCAGGTGTGTAATCAACCCACCTCCGCCCCGGGGCTGTGTGCATTTTGCCGGATGTTTGTGAAACACGAAGACTCCATTGATGTGAACAATGCGAATGAGCTATGACCGCCGCACCTGCCCCTGGCGATAATAATCGTCGCACCAGTTTCCACTACCTGGATCTGATCACTGCCTTGTTCGTCACCGTCCTGGTAGTCAGCAATATTGCTTCTTCCGCCAAGATCGTCGATTGGGGTTTCAGTATTTTAGGTGTGCGGATGGCTTTTGATGCCGGAACGTTGCTTTTTCCCATCAGCTACATCTTTGGTGACATCCTTACCGAAGTTTACGGCTATCAGCATTCCCGGCGTGTTATCTGGATTGGTTTTTTCTGTCTTGGTCTGAGCTCACTGGTATTTTGGATCGTGGGTCGCTTGCCTGGTGAAGCTACCTGGCAGCAGTATGCAGGGCAGGAAGCCTATAATGCCATCCTGGGCGGGATGAGCACCGGTGGGATTGCCCTTGCCAGTCTGTTTGGCTATTGGACTGGTGAATTTTCAAACTCCTTCATATTAGCCAAGATGAAAATTCTCACCCGCGGTCGCTGGTTATGGACCCGCACCATCGGCAGCACCCTTGTGGGAGAATTGGTTGATTCATTGGTTTTTGTGCTGGTAGCTTCATTATTCAGTGTGTTCCCCTGGAGCCTATTTATCACCCTGGTAATGACTAATTATCTGTTCAAATGCTCCATCGAAGTCCTGATGACCCCCATCACCTACCTGGTCGTCAATAACTTAAAACGTTTAGAGCGCGAAGATTATTACGATCGCGAGACTAATTTCACTCCATTTCAGATATAAAACTGTAGCCGCCATCGTTGATGGCGGCAATTATTCACATTGATACACTATACCTTGATATAGACGAACTGTTTGTGCGTACAATTTACTGGTATCTGTTATTCTGACTCTACGATTGATCTGCTATCCTTCTCTAGAAGAGCTTCTCGCTATCCGTTGACAAGCTATTTTTATCATAAAATATCAGAAAATTCTACGCTTGCTCCAGATACCGCTCCACTTCCCAATCCGTGACCTTCATCTGGTACTCCTCGATCTCCTCCCATTTCGCCCGTACGAATGCTTCATACAGAGTCGCCCCGAGAGAGCTCTTGATCACTGCGTCTGCCTCCAATTCGTGTAGCGCCTCGCCCAGCGAACCGGGCAATTCAGCTACTCCCAATCTTTTTCTTTCATCATCCGTCAGCTCATAGACGTTCACATGGTTCAAAGGTTTTGGGCACTCAAGTTCCCGATCGATTCCATCCAATGCTGCTGCTAGCATAGTCGTGAACGCCAGGTATGGGTTTGATGACGGATCTGGAAAGCGCAGCTCTGCCCGTGTGGATTGATCCCTGCCCTCTGACCACCTGGGTATGCGTATGAGCGCTGATCGGTTGATTTGTGCCCATCCGATGTATACCGGGGCCTCATAACCTGGCACCAGCCTTTTATAAGAATTCACCGTAGGCGCCACGATAGCTGCCAGCGCACGCGCATGTGCCAGCTGACCTGCCATAAAGTGATATGCAAGCGATGATAAATGGAAATCATCTTTTGGATCTGAGAACAGGTTATTTCCCTGCCTGTCACACATTGACTGATGAACATGCATACCAGATCCATTGATACCGTAGATCGGTTTTGGCATAAACGAGGCGATTAATCCATGCTGGGCGGCAATCGCTTTCACGGTGTACTTAAGTGTCAAGACGTTGTCAGCCGTGCGTAAGGCATCATCAAAACGGAAGTCGATCTCATGTTGACCCAAGGCAACCTCATGATGACCTGTCTCCACCTCCAACCCCATCCCCTCTAATGCATCCATCAGCTCTGTGCGGACTCTGACGGCATCATCATTCGCCGAGAAATCGAAATACCCTCCCACATCATGCGGCACCGGATGGATACTCTCATTGCCATTCCCACCTCTGAACAGGAAAAACTCAGGTTCCGGGCCGACATTATATTTCCACCCTCTCTCTGCCACCTTTTCCAACAAACGCTTCAAGATTCCTCGCGGGTCACCGGGGAAAGGTTTACCATCCGGTTGGAATATCTCACAGAAGATTCGCGCTCGACGCAGCTCAGGAAGTGTCCATGGGAGCACGGCATACGTACCGATGTCTAGTACCAGCCGCATATCACTTTCTTGGATGCGCGCAAACCCCTCCACCGATGAGCCGTCAAACCATACTCCGTACTCTAACGCGTCTTCTAGGCGGCCGATGGGGATATCCACACTTTTTACTGTCCCTGTGACGTCGGTGAACTGGAGTGAAATGAACTTTACTTCGTCCTCTTTGATTCTTGCTAATAATTCCTGATTATTCATACATCCTCCGAACCCAAAGGTAAATATATATCATTGCGGTCTGCACCCCCGGACAATTGCCCGCAATTTTATCACACCCTATAGATCTAATGAGGGTTAATGGTATAAGTAGAGATATACCCTTGAGGTGCTAACATGCAGGAAATTGCAGTAATCACCGATACCGACTCAAGCATTCCCTTCGCATTAGCTGCTAATTATAACCTCCACCAAATCCCCATGACGATTAATTTTGGCGAGGAGAGTTACGAAGCAGTCTATGCTATCAATGATAATGATACATTCCGTCGCATTGATAAGGAAGGCAGGTTGCCTACCACTGCTGCACCCTCACCGGGGAAATTTATCACGGCTTTTAAAAACGCTTTTGATTCGGGCGTGGAAAAAATCGTCTGCCTGTGTGTGAGCAAAGAAGTCAGCGCCACCTATAACGCTGCCCTTACCGCTCGTGAATCATTCCCTGAACATGAAATCCTTGTCATAGATTCCCGCAGTCTGTCAATGGGTTTGGGATACTTGGCTTTGGCTGCGGCTGAAGCCGCTTCCCAGGGGGCATCTATGAATGAGATCTCCCACATTATCGAAGATCTCCAACAACGTACCCACTTATTCGCGGCCCTCTCTACTCTGAAATATTTAGCCATGGGTGGTCGTGTGAGCAACCTTACCGCCAGCATGGGAAACATGCTGAATGTTAAACCCATCCTCACCATTCGCGATGGAAAACTTGACCTATTGGAACGCGTCCGCACGCAGAAGAAAGCCTGGGAGAGGGTAATCGAGTTGTCCGCGATCAAAACGGGTGATTCGCAGATTGAGAAAATGTGCGTCCTGCATGTAAATGCTCCCGATATGGCTCAGCAATTCGCCTCAGAAATTCGCACTCGCATGAGATGTCCCACCGAGGTCCCATTGGTCGAGGTCACACCTGGTCTATCAGTCCACTCCGGTGCCGGGATGGTGGGTACAGTGTTTGTTATAAAATAAAGCTATGACAGTTATCACCTTATTAACCGATTTTGGGATACGCGACGGTTACCCAGGTGTTATGAAGGGTGTAATATGGAGGATCGCGCCTGACGTTCAGATTGCCGATATCAGCCATTCGATTAAACCACAGGATATTATGCAGGGAACCCTTGCGCTGGCTCGTACAGCATCTTTCTTCCCCTCCGGTACCATCCACGTCGCCGTCGTTGATCCTGGCGTGGGTACGGCGCGCCGCTCGATTGGTCTTAAACTCGGGGATCACTTCTTCATCGGGCCTGATAATGGCTTATTCACCCTGGTTCTCGAACGCGCTGAAGCGAATCAGGATGAGATTCAGATTATCCACCTTGATAAAAGGAATTACTGGCTGCCTAAGATCAGCAATGTTTTCCATGGGCGCGACATCTTCGCACCCTGCGCTGCTCATCTTGCCTTGGGTGTTGCATTGCAAGAGATGGGAACTATTATCACTGACCCCATACGTCTATCCATTCCACAACCAAAGCCAATTGAGAGCGGTGGATGGTATGGGCAAATTATCCATATCGATCATTTTGGTAACTTGTCCACGAACCTACGTGCTGAACAGCTCAAAAATGAAAAGGATGTAATCCTTGATATTAAAGGAGAGCAGATTATTGGCTTGGTTTCAACCTATGGCGAACGACCTTCTGGAACACTGATTGCCCTGCTGGATAGCAGCGGTTCATTAGCAATTTCGGTCGTCAATGGAAGTGCCGCTCACCTTCTAAATGCTCACCTCGGTGATATGGTAGAGGTAAATCCTATAAGGTGATATGAACGATCCTTATGCCTCTCAGGGCGGATTCGCTATGAAATCAAAAATCTCTATTCTGGTCGCAATCGTTAGGAGTAATAGACTTACCACTAACTTTTTTAATTACGGACTTCTCAGAAATCACTGGATGCCTCCGTTTATAATCCCCCGATAAACTTTTCTTAACGTTGTTTACTTGCAAATTCATCTCCCATGCGGTATCCTTAGCCGTTGGGAGTGGTTGAGTTCCGGTGGGCTCCCCGGTCTTCAAAACCGGTGGCGGGTCGCGTTGCGGGCCGCGGTGGGTTCGACCCCCATCCACTCCCGCTAGTTATTTTTATAGGTAATAAAGGATTGGGTAAAAAAATATGCAGGCTGTTCAACAAGTTCAAATTGATGTATATACTCCGATTATCGCCCAATATTTCCGCATCGAGGATACTACTTGGGGTGATGAAAAAAAGGGCTATTTGGTTCGCTATCGAGGTCAGTTGTACGGTCAGGATTCAGCCCAAGTTTATGATCAGCTTGCCAAATCCCTTCGTCCGGAGCATGTAACTCCATTATTTCGGCTTGAGGATAATCAGCAGATCATCCAATTAATGAATGGTGTAATTCAACCTAAACCCACCAGGGTCACATGGAATGTAATCTTTTTCATTCTGACCGTAATCAGTGTAACTTTTACGGGAGCGGTTTTTTCCGGAACGGACATCCCCTCTGGTATTAACGGTTGGTTCAATTTTCTACTGTCTGGTCTGCCATTCACAATTTCTCTACTGGCAATACTTCTCTGTCATGAGTTCGGTCACTACTTTGTGAGCCGCTACCATAAGACCGCTGCCACACTGCCCTTCTTCATTCCTTTACCCTTTCCTATTAGTTATTTTGGTACACTTGGTGCAGTTATTCAGCTCAAAGAGCCACCGAAAAACCGGCGCATATTGCTGGATATCGGGATTGCCGGACCGCTCGCAGGGTTGGTAGTCGCCATTCCTATTCTCATCTTAGGATTGTATTTATCACCCATAATCGTGCTTCCCACCCAATTGCCGGTCGGTCAGATATTTGAAGGCAATTCCGTCTTGTACCTGCTTCTAAAGTTCCTTGTAAAAGGTCAGTTTCTTCCCCACCCATTAACATACGCGGGTATGAATCCCATCATTTATTGGATCCGTTATTTCTTCACCGGAACCCCATTCCCTGCTGGTGGTGTAGATATTAATATTAGTCCGATTGCGTGGGCAGGCTGGATTGGTCTGCTTGTAACTGCGTTTAATCTGATCCCCGCTGGTCAGTTGGATGGCGGTCACATCATGTATGTATTGTTGGGAAAGCGAACAATTAAAATATTGCCTTTCATCCTGATCATCATGATTGCTTTATGCTTTGTTTCCATTAGCTGGGTGCTTCCCACTATTTTGATCTTTTTACTCGGTCGTTATCACGCACAACCACTTGACCAGATCACACCCCTTGACACAAAACGCAAGGTACTAGCAATTTTTGGTGTAGTTGTATTCTTTCTGGTTTTTATGCCCGTACCTTTCATATAACAAATGCTCCAACCTATCAAATATTTAATAGATCAAAATTAAATATTTATTCTGATTAATTCTCGTCTTCGTGTAATTGTACATTTTACCTTTTATCTGAATCTGTCATTGATTTTGGATAATTTGTGCGCTCTATATATGAAGGCGTGAGTTTAATCGCATCAGGGTTTTATATTTTCCCTAACTTGACGTATCTATTAATTATTATATTAATGGGTAAATTATAAAAATGTTCTATCTGCAATTATCCACGTTCATCTGCGGTTTATTAGCTTTTATCTGTGTATATCTGTGTTGGAGGGCATTCTCTTTTCGTACCATCTGTGGCTAAATCTCACGGTCTGGCTTCACTCAACATTTCCACGTGATCAATCGCACCTGCCACGCTGAACACTGTAAACTCAAATTCCTTCTCCCCAGCCGATTTCCACTTTCGCGATCCAACAATATTCCCATCTGCGTCGTAAGCCACCGCTAATACCCATAGTTGTGATAGAGTTGCTGAATTATCCGGCAGCACCACCTTACCTCTAACCGTTGCTCCTCCTCCATCCGGGTTGATCTCTGCCGAATCAACCTTTACTTGTGAATCGAGGTATCGCTGGTCACCGGCAGCTATGGTCAATGCGCTCAGCACTTCACCTTGCGCCTGGAAATCATCTGACAGCGGCGGAGCAAAGTACGCCATTATTGGAATCGTGCTTCCAGGTCTTAAGATATTCAGCGGAGCAAATGCCGTCTGGCTGGCGATATTCTCGCCTTTATTGTTATACAGACCAATCCATACTGAGAGGTTTTCCAGGCTAGTTACCTGATCATTACGAAGTGCTAGGATGCACCACGCGCCTCCATCACCGGTCCTGTAGCATCGCGGCTCTTCAGCTAGCACAGGTACGGGTGTGGGTGTTGACACAACTTCCGTGATTTCTGCACTTATTGGTATAACCAGCTTGAGTCCTTCACCCATAAAATGAGGATCGACCTTCGGGTTGGCTGCCAGTAAATCTTCCAGTTTTATCCCAAAATGGAACGCAATCCCCAGCATGGTATCATCACCTTTCACTGTATAAAGGAATGGCGTCGGTGTAAGAGTGGGAGTGACAGGAATCGTCACTTGAACAGTTACAGTTGGTCTCTGCGGGCTGGGCGTCAGTGTATGATACGGGGTAAGTACTCCTTTCGGTGTGACAGTGGGCGTAGCTTGCGCTGTCACCTGGCTGCAACTGCACAAAAGCAATACCGACGCCGCAAAAAATATGGTCATCCTACGCATCATAGACCCTGATTATACCCAATCTGTCTTGATCCATAATTGATCAAGCTGCAACGCTCGGATCAAATAATCCTTTCGTTTGCTTAAACCGGTCTTCTAAAAAGTCTAGGCTAATCTTCTATACTAAATCTTAAACTATCTGAGTGTATCTGAGTACATCTGTGTACATCTGTGTACATCTGTGGTTATTATTTCTGATTCCGAATCATCTTTCTATAAACTTGCTCTCGTCGACATGCTGTGCTAAACTTTATCTAAGAATCCAATGGCTCAAGAGAAGATGTATAAGGCCGCCCTGGAAGCAATCGACCAGGGGCAAACTGCCCGGGCACGCGATTTGTTCACACGCCTGTTGCGCTCAGATTCCTCCAAAGCCGAATACTGGCTCTGGATGAGCACACTTGTCGATTCCACTAAGGAGCGCATTTATTGCCTTGAGTCTGCACTTCGCGCCGATCCTGATAACGAAGCCGCCAAGCGCGGATTAATTATCCTTGGCGCCAGGCAGGCAGACAAAGAGGTTACCCCGGTTCCAACTATTCGGCGAAATTGGGAAAAAGAGCTTGTGAATGTTGCCGAACCGTCGAACTCGCTTCTGCGCCGTGTTTGGGATAATCGCATCTTGCGGTTTGGCTCAATGATTGTAGCTGCGCTTGTCGTATTTGTTCTGATCCTCAGCACCGTTAATGGTTTCCGTAAGCAAACGGAACACG
Organism: Anaerolineae bacterium; assembly: GCA_041481345.1. Lineage (GTDB taxonomy): Bacteria > Chloroflexota > Anaerolineae > Anaerolineales > UBA4823 > FEB-25. The sequence goes on along the minus strand of JBGPBQ010000100.1, from coordinate 581 downwards.
ATGTTGTAATATATAAAGTATCGCCCTTCCCAACCCGCACACCCGAGCCAACCCTCTCACCCACTCCCACCCGCACATTGGTTGTGCGTTCACCCACACCTACCTTTGTCGGTGCCACTCCTCTCTGGATGTTCCTGCCTACGACCTATACACCCCAGCCGATTTATGTCAATACACCCCACCCTGTTGCGGAAGCCTATCGCGCTGCTATTAGTGCATATGAGAAGTCTGATTGGACTTCTATGCTGGGATTTTTACAGCAGGCTATCACAGTTGAATCAAACTCACCAGATTTGTACTATTACCTCGGTGAGGCTTACCGCATGCAGGGCAAGTATCAGGATGCCGTGCTTGCTTATGAGAAAGCCCTGAAATTAGACCCAAAATTTGCTCCTGCCTATCTCGGACGAGCCCTTGCGTACGAAAAAATTGACCCAAAAGCTGATATCGAAGGTGAGCTTAATTATGCCATCGATAATGATCCTAACTTTGTGGATGCATATCTGAACCGCGCCAGGGTCAGGGTAAAAAATAACAATCCGACCGGTGCAATAGAAGACCTCGCTGCAGTCGATAAGCTG
>JBGPBQ010000099.1:0-13168 GCA_041481345.1 Anaerolineae bacterium | reverse complement strand
TGCCATAATAATTTAAATTGATCGAAACGAAATGATATATGAAGGAAAAAATATACAACCTATTCCTGCAAGAACCGAGGAAGTTGCGAAATTGGTGCTTGATGCAGCATTTAAAGTGCACACTGCTTAAGGTCCGGGATTGCTGGAATCGGTTTATGAGATATGCGTTGCTCAGGAATTGAAGGTGAAGGGATTGAAATGCGAATCTCAAATCACTTTACCAATTGTTTATGAAGGAATAACGGTCGAATCTGGACTTCGACTAGATTTATATGTAGAAAAATGTGTAATTATCGAAATTAAGTCAGTAGAAAACATGATTCCACTATATCAAGCGCAACTACTCACTTATCTGAAGTTGACAAAAACACGTATAGGCCTGCTAATCAATTTCAATACTATTCATCTGCGGGATGGAATAACTTGGTTAGTAAATTAAAAATCCTTAGTGTCCTTTGTGACCTTGGTGGTTAAAAAAATGGATGATAAGCAAAAAAAGGTAATCGGATATGTGGTGGGAGGGGGGCTGAAGGAGAACCTGCGGGTGAGGCTGACCATCCCCTCACAGGAGGTGCAGGAGGGGGCGTTCGTGGTGATCGAAAGCGGCAGCTGGCAGTTCTATGGGCTGGTGATCGACCTGCAGCTGGGCTCGACAGATCCGCGCTTCGCAGATGAGCAGTCGGAAGCCCGGCTGCCGCTCGAGATGGCGCGCCTGCTCCACGGGCAGACGCTGTTCACCACGCTGGAAGTGCTGCCGGCGCTGATGCTGGAACGCGGGCCAGACCCCGCCTCACCAGAATATGCAGCCTGGCGGGAAAGCCACCCGGAAGATGGGCGACCGCTGCCGGTGAAAACCGTCCCACCCCACCATGCCGAAGTGAGGTTAGCGGAGGAAGGGGATATCGAGGAGATCTTTGGGAAGAGCGAAGACGAGGGCAATTTCATCGTCGGGTACACGCGCGAACAGGGTCACCCGGTGTGCATCAACCTGGACAAATTCGTCCAGCGCTCGGCGGGTGTATTCGGGGCGACCGGGACGGGGAAATCCTTCCTCACCAGGCTCGTGCTGGCTGGATTGATCCAGCATAACGCCGCCAGCGTGCTGGTTTTCGATATGCACAACGAGTACGGGTTCGATGACACTGCCTCAGACACAGGCCTGCGGGTGATCGGGTTGAAGACTAAGTTCACCAGCCGTGTGCGGGTGGTAGGTTTAGGAAGTGGGACGCAGATCCGGGGTCAGCAGCCGGACTTTAACCTGGAGATCGACCGGCGTGACATCCAGCCGGGAGATATTGAGTTGCTGACACGCGAGTTAAACCTGAAAGAAACAACGCCCACTACGCTGGAGGCATTGGTCAGCAGTTTTGGGCGCGACAACTGGTTCAGCGAATTCCAACAGATGAAAATTGGGGCGGTAATCGAAACCGAAGATGGGAAAAAGGTGCCTGCGCCCGATAGCGTGGCAGCCTGGGCCAACCGGGAGGGGGTGAATGTAGCCGCGGCGGAAGGGCTGCGGAGCAAGATGAACCGGGTGTTCGACCTGCCATATGTAGTGCCCAACCCGGGAATGGACAGCGTGGGTGAGATCATCAAGGCGTTGGAGGCAGGGCAACATGTGATCTTATCCTTCGGAAAGAATGAATCGGACCTGGACTACCTGCTGGTGAGCAACCTGCTGACGCGACGCATCCGCGAGACTTGGGAAAGAAAAACCAACGAATTTCGCACCAAGGGTGAGCTTGAGCCGAGGCAGCTCGTGATCGTGGTGGAGGAAGCCCACAAGCTGCTCAACCGCGAGATGGCTGGACAGACGGCATTCAGCACGATCGCACGCGAGATGCGTAAGTACTACGTTACGCTGCTGATCATCGACCAGCGCCCGTCGCAAATTTACGATGAGGTGATGTCGCAGCTGGGGACGCGGATCTCGGGCTGGTTGGGGGACGAGGACGACATTCACAGCGTGCTCTCAGGGCTGGCGGGGCGGGAGGCGCTTCGCGGCATGCTGGCGCGGCTACAGCCCAAGGAGGAAGTTCTGCTTTTAGGATGGGGAGTGCCCATGCCACTGCCGGTGAGGTCACGCAGATATGATGACGAGTTCTGGCAGGAGCTGCAGGGGAAGAGCAAGGGAAAGATGAGCAAGGAATCGGCAATTGAGGAGCTGGGGTTTTGATAGACACAAAGAGTCGATTTATATCGTTTATGATGGCAGAATGTAAGGAGGAGATTGATTCGTCACAAAGAACGCTCCTTCCCCCCAAGTACAGGGGGGATTCCGCAATGACAATATGTGGGAGGAGATTGACTCAAAGCGATGTACTATTACCCCCTCCCACCTCCCCTCTCCCGAAAAAATCATTCGGGATGTAATTTTCAAAAAACGAAAATAAGGGAGGAGAATGAAGCGACAATTTCCTGATATTGGAAGAAATATTATTGAACAAGAATGAGGTAGATAGTCACAGGCAACAATCATGATCGATGGATGGAGGAAGCATGGAGATATTAGAATCTGGGATTGGTGAGATGATCCAGCCGCCCGATATCGAGGGCTTCAGGGAATGGAACCGCACGCAGAAGACGCGTAAATTGGTGGACAAGCGGATGAGCGAGCAGGACGCCATCAGCACTTTCGTCTACGACGGCTGTTACATCGGCACTGAGCTGTACGGGACAGTACGCTGCCCGATGTCGGTATCGCGCGAGCTCGTCAGGCAGGGCAAAAAAGACCTGCGAGTGTGCGGGCAGGGAGTGCTCGAGCTAGACTTGTGGATGGCAGCTGGGCTGGTGAAGAAACTGGATATCACTTATATCGGGCTGGAGGTGTACGGAACGTCTAACGCGCTACGCAGGGCGGTTGAGTCGGGGCAGATCACGACCTGTGTGGAATGGTCGAATGCATCCATCTCATGGCGTATGAAAGCCACCGCCATGGGTGTGCCCTTCCTGCCAGCGCGATCGATGCTGGGCACCGACATGATCAAATACAGCTCAGCCAAAGTGGTCGAAGACCCGTTCAACGGGCTCAAGGTGTGTTTACTGCCGGCGCTGATCCTGGATGTGGCGATCATCCACGTCCACCGGGCGGATCGCTACGGGAATTCCCAGATCGAGGGTATCACCGGGTTCGCGGCTGAAATGGCGCGGGCAGCTAAACGCCTGATCATCAGCGCTGAGGAAATCGTACCCACGGATGATATCCGCAAATACCCCGACCGCACGATCATTCCGTACTACCTGGTGGATGCGGTGGTGCATGCCCCGTTCGGCTCACACCCGGGTGAGATGGCGTATGTGTATGGGCGGGATGAGCCAGTGATCCGGGAGTGGGTTGAATCCAGCAAGACCGCTGAGGGTGCCACGGCGTACCTGGATAAGTATGTATACGGGGTGGCAAACCACCAGGAATATATGAAGCTGATCGGTGATGAGCGGTTATCCAAGCTAGTGGAAGAGCGGGAAAAGCGGGTTTAATGGGAGGCAGACAGATGACTGACCAAACGTATTCAAAAACTGAGCTGATGATCTGTGTGGCCGCGCGCCTGTTCGAGGATGGCACGACGGCGTTCATCGGGACGGGCATCCCCATGCTGGCAGCCATGCTTGCGACTAAAACCATTGCCCCCAACCTGGTGCCCGTGTTCGAATTCGGAGGATTGGGAGCGATCCTGGAGGAGCTGCCGCGGGCGGTGGGAGAGGCACGCACGTTCCATCGGGGGCTAGTGGCAGCGGGGATCTGTGAGCTGATGGAGACTGCCCAGCGCGGCTTTATTGACTATGGGTTCCTGGGCGGGGCGCAGATCGACCCGTATGGCAACCTTAACAGCATCACCATCGGTGAGCACGACCACCCCAAGGCGCGCCTGCCGGGCAGTGGCGGAGGGAACGACGTTGGCAGCCAGTGCTGGAGGACCGTGGCAATCATGCAGCACGATAAACGGCGCTTCGTCCCCAAGGTGGATTTCCTGACCACGCCGGGGTATCTATCAGGTGAGGGGGCGCGGGAAAAAGCCGGGTTGCCAAAAGGCACCCGACCGATCAATGTGGTCTCGACCCTGGCACTGATGGATTACGATGATGGTCCGGGAGGCAGCTACCGCATGCGCCTGGCAGCCACCCACCCTGGGGTGACCGTCCAGGAGGTGATCGATAACACGGGCTTCGAGCTGGTCATCCCGGAAAATGTGCCGGTAAACGACGCCCCCAGTGCGGAAGAGCTGCGCGTGCTGCGGGAAGAGATCGACCCCGACCGGTACTATATTTGAGGCGAGCATGCCGGATTTTATATACTTGATCCATCCACTGCACCACGAGTTCTTCGAAAACCCAACCCAGCAGGAAGATGTGGCGATGGATGAACATTACGAGTATCTTAAAAAAGCAGCTGCAAAGGGGACCGTACTATTGGCTGGCCCATGCCTGGATGAGACCTTTGGGCTGGTGGTGCTGAGCGCTGAAAGTGAGTCGACGGCGCGTGCCTTCATGCTGAATGACCCGGCAGTTAAAAATAATGTGATGATGGCGGAGCTACACCCGATGAAGATCTCCCTGATGAGCTCTATTATTCGGAAGGGTTGAAATCAGGCTAGTGACGGTCATATTTCGACCTGATGCGCTAGTACCCCGAGCAGAAAAATACCTTCCTTAGAAGCTGCTGAGGTAGCAAGCGTTCTTCACATAGAATGAGCGTCGCAGGCAGCCCTACGAAGCCCGGCTGAGTCGATTGGCCTGGCTCAGTGTCTGGAAACTCAATCTAACTTAATCCGACCACGCGTGAAAATTGCTCCAAGGCATTAATGTGAGTCAAGGTAGTCTCATACCCGCAGCCCATCGTGTTGACTGTTAGATAGGTGGCACCTATTGCTGTGCATTCGTCGATGAACCTGGTCCAACCATCTGGGCCGACCAGGCTCATGTTGAGGCGCGGTTCGAGGCCAAATGAGGCTTTACTACGCCCGGCTTCATCCAGGTATTGGTTGAGCAGGTCTAATTTTGGGCGCACCTGCTCAAGAGAGCGAATGTTCACCATCCAGCCATCGCCAATGCGAGCCATGCGGCTCAAGACCTTATCATCGGTGCCACCGAACCAGATGGGGATGGGGCGCTGGACGGGCAAGGGGTTGATGCCAACATCGAGGATGTTGTGCCAACGCCCCTGGAAAGTCACCAGGGGTTGGGTCCAAAGCAGGCGCAGCAGGGCAATCTGTTCTTCGATGCGCTTACCGCGGTTGTGGAAGTTCTCTCCCAGGGCAGTATATTCCAGCGCGTTCCAGCCATTGCCAACACCCAGGCGTGTACGCCCATTGCTGAGCACATCCAACGTGGCAGCTTGCTTGGCGACCAAGGCAGTCTGACGCTGAGGCAGGATCAGAATGCCGGTATCGAATTCAATGTTATGGGTCAGACCTGCCAGGTAGCTGAATAGGACAAAAGGCTCAAAAAACGAATGCTGATATGTATATGGACCCGTCCAACCGCCGGGACGCTCAGGGTTGGCACCCAACACGTGGTCATAGGCATGCATGTGGCTGAAACCCAGACCTTCCACGGTTTGAGCGTAATCGCGGATAGCGATTGGGTCGGGTTTCATTTCAGTTTGAGGAAAAACCACACCGATTTTCATAACAGACCTCCCATCATTTGTTTTTTTATTTTACTCCTATTCATTGGTCTGTCCTGAGCTGACAGGATAACGAAAGAGGGGATTGCTATCAGGTATACTATGAAGGGAGAAATTATATGGCACTTCCGGATACGATCATTGCGCGTGGGTTTACGGCAGAAATCTATACCTGGAAAGAGGGACAGGTGCTAAAGCTGTTCAATGCGGGAATTTCTCGCGGTACAGTGGAGGATGAGTATAAAACAACCCGCTACATCCATGCGACCGGTTTACCAGTACCAGCGGTAGGTGAGTTCATCGAAACCGAAGGCCGTTTTGGATTCGAGCTGGAGCGAGTAGAAGGAATCAGCATGCTGGAAGCGCTCAAGAAAAGCCCGTGGAGGTATCCCACTTTTGCGCGCCAGCTGGCAGAGCTACACGTAGATACGCACACACGTCGGGTGCCTGAGCTGCCTTCACTGGGTGAGAGGTTGGCCCGTAAGATCAAGCGGGCTGATAAACTTCCAGAAAATGTGCGCCTGGCGGCTCTCAAGGCGCTGGAAAACCTGCCCGAGGATGATAAGCTGTTGCATGGTGACTTTCACCCAGGCAATATCATGGTGACGCAACATGGACCGGTGATCATTGACTGGCTCGACGCGGCGCGCGGCAGACCCATCCTGGATGTGGCACGCTCATCACTGTTGTTTGGGAGCGGGAACATCCCGTCGACTATTCCTGGGGCCTGGTTATTGAGAATTCTCCAGGGGCACTTCTACCGAATTTATCGTAGGCGATACTTCGAGCTCAACCCGGCTGACGAGCAGGAGCTCGAACGCTGGGTGCCGGTGGTGGCGGCAGGAAGGCTGGATGAGGGGATCTATTTCGATGAAGACAGGTTGTTGGGATTAGCCCAGCGGTTGATCCAAATAGGCTGATTAGAGTTTTATTTTAGAGGAGTAAATGAAACTGGCGACATTGTGTTACCTCAGGCGCGACGGGCAAACCCTGATGGTCCACCGAGTGAAGAAAGCCAATGACATGCACGAAGGTAAGTGGAATGGTCTGGGAGGCAAGCTTGAACCCGGTGAGACCCCGGAGGAATGCGCGGTGAGGGAAATATACGAGGAGGCGGGGCTGGTAGTGCGAAACCCACAGCTGAAGGGCTTTTTGACCTTTCCCGCATTCGACGATTTTGAGGATTGGTATGTCTTTGTCTATCTGGTGACCGATTTTGAAGGCGATTTAATCGACTCACCAGAAGGCGACCTACGTTGGATTGATAATACACACCTGAGCTCGCTGAATTTATGGGAAGGTGATGCGATCTTCCTGTCGTGGCTAGACCGCCAGGGGGTGTTTTCAGCCAAATTTATCTATAAGAATGCCAGGTTGGTCTCGCATGAAGTTGTGTTCTATGGGGGTGAGTGAAGCATGACCGTGTATCCGTTGTCTGCTGTGAGGACGATGGCGATGCATGCCCAGGGCTTGACCCGATCGAACCAGGCTGACTCAAGCCCGGACTTGAATGGAATCAACCTGACTGTCGAGCAATTGAATTATGTCCAGATCGACACACTGAACCTGATCCAACGCGCCCAGTACATCGTATTGTGGAGCCGCCTGGGCAGCTACGCTACGGCGGATTTTGACCGGCTGATCTACTCACAGGAGGAGAAAAAATTGTTCGAGGGCGTGCAGGGAGTGGCGGCGATCATCCCGCTGAAGGACTACCGCTACCAGCTACCTGAATTCGATAAACGCCGTCAGGACCTGAGCAGGTGGTACGGCAATTGGTTGGATGGGCAGGGAAATCGCGAGCTCGTGACGACCGTGCTTGAGCGCATCCGGCAGGAGGGCGCGCTGCGGGCATCCGATTTCGAGTATGATGGCCCGCGGCGAGGCAGCTGGTGGGATTGGAAGCCGGCCAAAATTGCGTTGGAATATTTATTCACCCGAGGTCACCTGATGATCGCCAACCGGGTAAATTTCCAGCGCGTGTATGACCTGACGGAGCGGGTCTTGCCGAGATGGGTGGATATGCGCGTCCCAAGGCTGGAGGAGCGGGACCGGTATTGGATTGAGCAGGGCGTGCTGGCATTGGGAATCTGCTTACCAAAGCAGATCGCCGAGTATGCTTATCACATGCGGCAGGCGCTCCCGAAAGCGTTGAAACAGGTAGTCATGGACGAGGGGCTGGTGGTGCCTGTGCAGGCATGGCTGGCGGATGGTGAAATTCATGAAATGCTGGTGCACCGAGACGGGTTGGAAACCCTGCAGCAGTCGGCGGATGGGGTGGTCAGAGCCGAACGGACGACATTTCTCAGTTTTTTCGATAACCTGTTTTGGTGTCGCGGTAGGGATATGCAGGTGTGGGGCTACCGGAATATCATTGAATCATATAACAAAGCCGCCGACCGGAAATACGGGTATTTCTGCCAGTCCATCCTGCATCACGAGCGGGTGGTTGGGCGTTTTGACCCCAAGATGGAGCGAAAGACAGGGATTCTACGCCTCAAAGCCATTTATCTGGAGCCGGAGGTTGAGCCGGATGAGGAGCTGGCGAGCGGAGTTGCCAACGCCATGCGCGATTTCATGGTATTTCACAAGGCGAAGGAATTGGTGATCGAGAAAAGCGAGCCGGCGGAGTTTGGGAAAAAATTATTAAAGGCGATTTAATCGGTTGTGATCCTGGCGATTTAAACAAGTAAATTACTAAACCAGCATTTTGAAATGCCCGAAAAATCAAAGTTTAATCCATTAAAGGATAAACGACATTCCTTGCGAATGAGGGGATATGATTACTCAATCGAAGGCGTATACTTTGTTACTATTGCCACCTATCCACGAGTATGTCTATTGGGCAAGGCTGACAATGGAAAGATTGTATTAAATACCTATGGCAAAATCGCATTCGAGCAATGGATTCGGCTGCAACAACGTTTCCGCCCATCCGATTTCCCTAAATTTGTTATTATGCCGAACCATATCCATGGAATAATCCACATTGTTAGGGGCGCTGGGGAGGAATTTCAACTTACTTCATCTAGGATTCCTCCCCTGCGCCCCTACTCGAGGTTTTATTAGCGCTAATCAGATATAATTTTCTTGAGTTCTTGATCAAAATTCAACATGGGGCGCTGGAAACGGGTGTTGGGCACTAGCAGGTTGTAATCACGGATGCGCTGGTTTAGCGAGGCGAGCTTATCCTTGAAAGAGGATTGGGAGCGCTCCCAGGCAGCGGATGGACCACTGCCGTGATGAGATTCTACTTTTGATGCTTGATACCAATCCCAGGCGATTTGCAGGTCCTTGCGAGCGGCTTCGATATCCTGCTCAATCTCACGGATGGTCTCGATCCACGGTAGCGAAAAACCTGAATCCTTGAGCATGTGGTAAGCCAGCTCCCATTCGGGGTCGGCGTGGGGGTTGGAATCATCCAGGTGGAGGGGTTTGCCTTTGCCCGGAAGATTGTCGAACTTGCCTTCTTCCATGGCCTTACGTAATTGCTCTTCAATGTTTGGCATGGGGAAAGCCTTTAATAATGTCGCTTCAGCTCCGCCACGGGCAAGACTACCAAACCTTCCGAGGCATCTCCGAGGGTGGTGACCTGGTCGGGATGACTGGCGGCCTGCCAGGCGGTGTAGGCTGCCACGAGGGCATCCAGCTCGCCTGGCGAGTACAGGGTCCCCGTGCGCAGGCTGCCTTGGAGCAACCGCTGAGCGGTAATCCCCTTGACGAAATCCATGGGGTCTGGCACGCTGAGCTTGCGTTTATGGAGCAGCAGCTGGCGTTGAAGTCGACCTTCCAAGGTGTGCTTAGGAAATGGGACATGCCCGAGCAAGGTGCAAAAGCTGGCGTGAGGGTAAACCTCCAGCCATTTCCGGCTAGACTCCGGTGAGGGATAGGGGTGGAAACCCATTTGCTCCAGGCGCTTGTAGAGGTGGAAACCCATCTGCATCCAGTTTGGACAGGCTTTTTCATCGGGAGGGGTCTTGTAACAGCTGATCCCATGCAGGCGCAGCAAGTACTCTACCAGGCGGAAGCTCATCCAACGCCCCGGGCGGGGAGGAGGGTTCAGGCTGTCGCGAATTTCCGTGCGTTCCATCAGGCGCTGGCTGGGGTGGCGTGGGGCACATACTGCCACCAAAGCTTCGCGCTGACCGGCAGTGAAAGCCAGGACCTCCTCCAGGCTGCCGTGACCCAGGGCAGTCAGATGCAGGTTCGCATCCAGGGCGGCATAGGAGAATGGCTTGCGCCCGGCTGTGGGGTCGAGACCGATGAAGGAGGAACCTGAGAAGAACATGCGAGTATTATACGATATGCAAAAGCATTTTTAACTCTCGCAAGACGAAATCCTGATAATAATTCAATATTAATCACAGAATTTCGTTATTGATGATAAGGGAAGGCACAACTTATTGCCGGTTGCTTGTTTAATCCATAGTGAAACGCGATTGCATATTAAGACCGATTATTTTAAATTTCACATTATATATTTGTTAGACATTTATTTTGCGATATCGAGGCTAACTTCGATTTCACCGGGGGTAAGAGTTCCTGGTGGTGAGTCCCGAACGATCAGCTCACATCTGGCCGGATTCAACACGACCGGTATCGTGGTTGATTGCGCAATCGGATAATTAAAGTTTTGTGCACCTTCACAAGTCAGATACACATTGAATTTCCCTTTGATCAAGTTAGCGGACAAATTATATATTCCAGGATTATTGATATTAAAAATGTAGTCGGTGCGTGAGTATTTATTTCGAATTGTAAAAGGCGTGGTTCCGATCGTCCAAAATTCATATTTGTCATTTAGATTCAATGAGTAGATATAATGATCTCCGACGGTAATATCCTGTTTCCACGGAATCCAGGAATCGCTATTTGCATTACAGCTAACTGTGTAATCCTTGTTGTCGATCCAGACTTTACCATCCGTGGTATCGTTTGGATCGCACACGAGACGAACGTTTGCGGCTCCAAAAAGAGTCATTGGATACACGGTTTTATTTGACCATGGGTTAATCGTGCCAGCTCCTGAAACGATCAGGGTTGGGGCTATGGCAGCTGACCCCGCGGTTGTTGGGAGAGGGCTGGGAGAAGGCAGGGGAGGCGAAGTTGGTAGAATATTTTCAGTACTGGTACTTGCCGGTTCCTGTGCTGTTTGGATGGGTGAACCCGCTTGCTGGGTTAATTGTGTCATAAGCGTATTGAGCTGGTTGGTCAATGCTTCATTCGTCGCTTGCAAATTCGTTGAACTCGAGCTTTGACAACTGGCAATGGATAGAGATAAAAGAATGAACAGTGGGATATAAAAGTACTTTTTCATTTCTTTCCTCCAGTTTTCAGTTTTTTGAGTTAACCGTATTCATATCTACCATATTGGTAATCGCCGAAAGTAGATGCTGATGCACACCGATTCGTATTACCAATCTATACTTGTTCAAACGCACTGCAATTATTGTTGCAAATGTATATTCGCAATGCACATATAATTTACACCTTTTAACCGATGAATGCAATAGGAAAATAAGAATATTAATAAACGAGAATTGATGGGAGTATTGTTTGATTAAGAGCCGACGAATGTGGGGGAAAAGCCTTTTGACGAGACGACACGGCGATGCTATACTACATCCACTTTTATTGTTAGGAGGAAAAACCAATGAATGAAAGTTTCAAACTTACTTATGCCACCATGTTCAACCCTCCCGAAGAGCTGCATACGCATTTTGATGAAGCCCTGGCAAGAGTGAGGGCAGGGTTAGGGAAGGAACATGGCATGTTGATCGGTGGGAAAGAACGTTTCTCGGCGGAGAAGATCGAAGACCGGTCGCCCGTGGATACGGATGTGGTGCTGGGGCTGTTCCAGAAGGGAGGGGCACAAGATGCAGTCGGTGCCCTGGCGGCGGCGCGTCAAGCCTTCCCGGCGTGGAGCCGACTTAAATGGCAGGACCGCGTCGCGCTGATGCGTAAAGCGGCTAACCTGATCAGCGAGCGCATTTTCACCATCTCAGCGGCGCTCTCGATGGAAGTGGGTAAGAACCGGATGGAGAGCCTTGGGGATGTGCAGGAGACGGCTGACCTGATCTCCTACTACTGCGATGAGATGGAGCGGAATAAAGGCTACATTGTCGAGATGGGGCGCGACCCGCTGGTGGGATACAGCGCCATGAATATATCCGTCATGCGACCATACGGAGTATGGCTGGTGATCAGCCCGTTCAACTTCCCGGCATCCCTGACCGGCGGACCGGCCGGGGCGGCCCTGGTGACGGGCAATACGGTGGTGATGAAGCCTGCCAGCGATACCCCATGGGTGGTGCGCCTGCTGGCGGAGTGCTTGAGGGATGCGGGGCTGCCGGATGGGACGTTCAATTACGTCACCGGACCGGGCAGCACGCTTGGGCAGGCATTAATCACCTGTGCCGACGTAGATGGGGCGACCTTCACGGGCTCGTTTGGGGTGGGGATGGGCATCTATCGCGACTTCTCCAACTGTAACTACATCCGACCGATCATCCTGGAGCTGGGGGGCAAGAACCCGGTGATCGTCTCACGGCATGCCGACCTGGAGAGGGCTGCCACCGGTATCTTGCGCTCAGCCTATGGGCTGCAAGGGCAAAAATGCTCGGCAGCTTCGCGGGTTTACGTGGAGGAGCCGGTGTATGACCAGCTGACTTCCAGGCTGGTAGAGATGATCAACAAGCTGGTGATTGGTGACCCGACCAAACGGCAGGTATACCTGGGTCCGGTGGTCAACCAGAATTCGTATAAGGACTTCATGAACTTCACCGAAGAGCTTTCCCAGGCGGGCAGCTTCCTGACCGGTGGGAAGGTGCTCACGGAAGGTGAGTATGGCAAGGGCTATTTCTGCCAGCCCACCCTGGTGGCGGATGTGCCTTTCGAGCACCACCTGTGGAAGGATGAAATGTTCGTACCCATCACCACCATCGGTCGGGTGAAGGACCTTGAGGAAGCCATGCAGCAGGCCAATGCAGTCAATTATGGGCTGACCTCCGGGTTCTATGGATCAGAGCAGGATACGGATTGGTATTTCGATCATATCGAGGCGGGTGTGAACTACGTCAACCGCCCGCAGGGAGCCACCACCGGCGCCTGGCCTGGCTACCAACCATTTGGTGGCTGGAAGGGATCAGGCTCCACAGGCAAGAACGGAGGCGGTCATTATTACGTGCCGCAGTACATGCACGAGCAGATCCACACCGTGATCCGGTGAGTTTTATAAGACCAGGGATATCCAAAGAAGGGCGTAAGGGAAGCATTAACAAGTCAGACACGGAATCCCTCACCTCCGGTCTAAAACCAGACCGGACAGCACGTCACTAGGAGAGAAGGGCACAGGGGTAGAATTGGAACGTCAATCTCGGAATTCCTCCCCTGTGCTCCTACAGAAAGGTAGATTGGACAGGAATGCCCCTACCGAAGGGTAGACGGACTGCTGTGTCTATACTGGTGGGCGTAAGGGAAGTAATAGAAGGTCAGATTCGGAATTTCTCCCTTCCGGTCTAAAACCGGACCGGACAGGTACATCCC
>JBGPBQ010000098.1:0-13179 GCA_041481345.1 Anaerolineae bacterium | reverse complement strand
TATTAGCCGGGATAATCGAGACCGTCTGGACCGAAGCCTCATTCCTGATCCTGCCGGCCATGGTGATTGAAGATATCAACCTGAAAGCCGGGGTTAAACGTGCCACCCAGATCATCAAGGATAATCTACTCTTAGTTGGCATCAGCACAGTGGGGGTCAAGGCTATTGTGGGATTTGTCAGTTTCCTATTAGGCGCGATTGGGGTGGCTCTTGGTTTTGGTGTAGGGTTGGGAATTGTCTCGATCAGCCAGCCGTCTACAGCGGGTCTGATTACTGGAGTAACGCTGGGCATCCTGATTGCCACACCATTCATCTTATTCGCCACGGTGATTAGTAGTTACACTGCCACCGCCTACCACACCTGTCTTTACCTGTGGGCAAGGGATGTGGAGCTTGCTCGCCTGGCGGGAGAGACAGGTGCAGTTACCGCTCCCACACCTCTAGCCGCAGCTCTACAGTAACGGGAATTTAGATCTGACACGGAGAGATATATGCCCCAAATCCGCCATGAGACCCTCACCTGGGATGAGGTCGATAAATTGATTGATCACCTGCTGCCGCAGTTCCAGGGTGATTTTGAGACCATGGTCATTATCACACGCGGCGGTATCATCCCGGGTGGGATGCTGGCTGAAGCCACCGGGATTCCCACCGTGCTCACGGCTGCAGTCGATTTTCCAGCCGAGGTGGAACGCCAGAAAACGGGGCTGTTTGCCTGGCCGCGCTTCCTCGAGTTCCCCAACGATGAACTGCTGCGCGGTAAACGCTGCCTGGTGGTGGATGATGTGTGGGGCTCCGGGCGCACCATCACGGCAGTCAAGAACCGCCTTGCTGCCGCCGGGGGCGTCCCCTCCACGTGTGTGCTGCACTTCAACCCGTACCGGACGTTGTTCGGCAGCTTGTGCCCCGATTACTATGCCGCCATCACCGACGCGTACATCGTCTACCCGTGGGAGATCAATCGCGGCCCGGATAAGGTGCGCCTGGGATAAGCCCTCATTATTCATCCGAAAAATGTAAAATGTAGGGGCGCAGGGGAGGGATTTGAACAAGAACCTTCTGGGATTCCTCCGTTGCGCCTTTACGAGGGTGTTTCTGGAACAGCAGAGAGATCCAAGATAAAAAATCCACCCCTCTTGTCTAAGCTCAGTTCGGATAAGGTGCGCCTGGGAGAGGATCTCCTGGTTAATTGCATAAATTATTAAGTAGGGGCACGAAATTTCGTGCCCCTACAATATCTAAATGATTGTCGGTTTGAACTGAATTCTATTCTTTAATTTCTAATTCCTTTTATCACCTAGGTTATCTGAAGGTTGAATTTCATCCACCTTCCCCTCAGACTCGTCTTTCTCCCTCGGGTCCAGCAGGATGACCAACCCCAGAGCTCCCATATCGGAGAATAGCATCGGGGCCAGGAAGGGAGCACCACGCAAAAACCGCTCCACCACGATGGCATTTTCCTGGGCTAGGTTATTCAGGATGTGCAACACCACTCCCATCATGCCCACCAGCACCAGTAAGACCATCGCCACCATGTAGATCACCAGGTCACTCTTGCGGGGAGTGGTGAGTGTTCCCAGCACCAGCGCCACTACGGTGCCGAAAATGCCGATCCCGGTTGGCAGCCACAGCCATGGGTTCTCGAAATTGGTGCGAGCGTGGTCCAAAACGCTGCTGATCACGGTCGCCAGGCTGCCCAGGCTCACCATAAAAAAGAAGGCGCTGGTCTTGCTGAAAGGCATCCTGAGTCTCCGTCCGCCAAACAGGGTCAAAATACCACTGTCGGTCGGTTGCTCCATCCACACCGCGCTGATGCCCATCAGACCCACCAGAGCGAAGGTGAGCGGTCCGAGGATGGGAGGCGCCCACACGAAAAGCGGGATGGATACCCGCTCTCCCAGGGGTGCATACGGCAAGACCGCCCGTACCAGGTGGAAATATATCCCCAGCAGCCCGACCACGATGCTGGCCAGGTAGATCACTGTGGCAATCACGGTCGCCAGCGAGCGTTTCCGGATGGCAAGCACACCCGCCAGGAACAAACACATACCTGCCGTCGGACCGAAGATGATCGGGATCCACTCCTTTGGCATGATCGTACCGCTGATGGAGTGTGCCAGGAAAGTCTCAACGCCCAGCAGAAGCTCGTTCAATGCCAGCATTAAGAGCATCGCCTGGTCGCGCGTGATCGGGAAGCGCAAGCGCCTGACGGCGGGGAGGACTGTAGCCAGGTGATACATAGCTAGGGCGTCTCTCCCGCCGCCTGCAGCTTTGCGTTGACCATCTGCGTCAGTTCAGCCAGTGTCTGCTGGAGTGGATAAGCTCCATGCCACTGGGTGTAGTCAGGACCCTGCATCCAGGTGCCAAATTTGGTCGTGCGTCCCCAATAGTGCCACAAGTTGAAGTAGGTGAAATCGAGTGGCTCATCAAAGTTAGCCGTGTTTACCAGCCCTTGCTTCTGCAGAGGGGCGACTAAATCGTTGCTTGCCTGCACCCAGGCGTTAACTTGCTGGGTGGCTGCATCCGCACCGGTATACATGCTGGTAATGAAATTTTTATTATGGCATTCGAAGCACACGCTCTGCATGTGGGAGCGGTTATCCTCCCAATTGGGGCGCTGCTGGCTGATGGAGGCAAACAGGTACCACGACAGCCGGTCACCCACATCATGGGTGGTGCCGTTCGTTCCAAAGCCGCTCATGTGGCATAGGGCGCAGGTAGGGGCAGGGAAATCGGTCACGGTCAGGTTGCCGGCTTCGGCATCCCAGTTCCAGGTTGAACCCATGGTGGCGTACAGAATGCCGTGGGCAGATTCCTGGTATATCTCCCACTGCGGGTGGTCAGGTCCGATGTGGCAGTTATTGCACGTCTCGGGCTTGCGTGCCTGCTCCAAGCTGAATTCATGCCGGATGTGACACTTCTGGCAGCGTCCCACCGACTCATCTGCGGCAGGGATGCCGATGCTATGGCAGTTTTCACACGCAAAGGGAGTGATCTGCGGTCCTTCAAGCACAGCGATCGCGTTGCGGGCTTTATCGGGTGCGAAGGTCCCCTCAGGGATCGATTGGTACATCGCCATCAGGGTTGGGGATAAATCCTTCGACCCAGCGACTGCCACATAAGCCGGTAGGCTGTGACGGCTCTGGTAGAATTGCGCCACTTCAGCTTCGTGGCACTTTTGACACTTGGCTGTGGTTGGTGCTGCCAGCACATACGACCCTTCATGCTCGACTGCCCCCGGGTAACCCACGGTCACCTCATGACAGTCGCGGCAGGTCACCTCAGCCGCAGCCATGGTGCTGTGACTGAGCTGGTCAACAATGCCGGGGGTTGCCGTCCGGTGGCAGGTGACACATTCATCCGTGCTACCCGCCAGCACATCCACCTTCTCTAGGTTCACCGGCTGCCCGGCGTTACCGATCACAAGGATAATGATTGCCACCCCCAATACGACCACTACTGCGATCAAACCAATGATCAAGACACGCAGCGAACTCAAAGGTTTGGAAGGTTGATCCATGTACGCCCTCCTTTCGTATTGTTAATTTTAGCACAAACGAAAGGGGTAAAACATAGGTAAAGTTAAGCAGACCATTAAACCCCCATGCATTCAGGATGCGCTTAATGCTACCGGTACCTCCGTCCCTTCCAGACTACCCCACGCCCTGAGAGCACATCGTAGGCGGACGCGAGCATCATGGCAGTAAAGACAAGCGCTCCCAGTGGAAATGTGAAGGCATATGCGACGGAGATGCCGAAAGCCCGGCATGCCTGCTGGCGCTTCCACAACAGGTACCCCCATAACAACATCGCCTCCAAAGCCACCACCCCGGCAGCCAACCCACCTGAAAAGATAAGCCAAACCAGGCTGCCCACCAGCCATAATGGCAGCACAATGGAGACCACCAGACCGGTCAGAACCCCGAAAAACAGCAGCCCCAGCCTGTCCCTCAGACCCAGGTAAATGTTCTTCGTCCAGCCCTCCCACATTTCAGCCAGAGAGGTGTACATGCGGGTAGTGGCTACTTTTCGCCCATCCGCAATCACCAGGCGATATCCGGCTCGCTTGACGACCACCGCGATGGCTTTATCCTCGTCAATGCGATCCTTCACGGAGGTGTGCCCGCCCACGCTTTCATAGACAGAGCGTTTGATGAGGATGAACTGACCATTGGCGATCGCATCCGGCTTGGATGGGTCATTCACGCGTTCAGCCGGGAAACCATACGAAAGACCCAGGAATACCAGCGGCAGCACCGTCCGCTCCCAAAAGCTGCCCAGCTCCTGGTCGGTCAAGATCGAGAACATATCGGCTTGAGATTTGACCGCCTCCAGATAGGTCGATAACAGCAAGGATGGTCGGGCAAAGGTGTCGGCATCCATAAAACACAGCCATTCCCCACGAGCGTCAGCGGCTCCTTGGACCAGTGCGTGTGGTTTCCCCGCCCACCCTGGTAGCAGCTCGGCGCCATGGATGACCAGCAGGTGATGATCAGCCTCAGCCAGCTGGGCGAGAATTTGCGGGCTTTCATCCGTCGAACGGTCATCGACGACAATGACCTCAAAATTTGGGTAGGTCTGGCTGAGTAGCGCCTGGATGCAGCGGCGAAGGTTGCGTTCCTCATTCCGTGCCGGGATGATCACTGATATCAGGGGAAGCATTTCCGGTCGGGGACTTTCAGGCAGTCCAGTTTGTGGCTCAACCACAATCTGCATGCCCACCCGGGCGTGAAGGAGCCAGGTGATAATGATGCCCAACCCCATCAAGAGAGTGGAGGCGATGAGGATGGGTGACAAACCTACACCACCCTGAGGGTGCTGCCTCGCTCAGTCTTCTCCACCTCGATGCGGTTGGGGAAGGCTTCCTTGAGCTCATCGATGTGGCTGATGATAAGCACTTTGGCAAAATCCGGCTTAACCATGTTGATGGCCTCAATCAAGTGCTGCCTGCCCTGGGCATCCTGGCTGCCGAAGCCTTCATCGACCACCAGGGTCTGCAGGCGGGCTCCGGCACGTTTGGCAAGCAGTTCCGATAATGCCAGCCGGATGGCAAAATTCACCCTGAATGCCTCACCGCCCGAATACAGCTCATAATCACGCGTGCCTGAACCATCTGAAATGAGGATATCCAGGGTTTCCTTGAGGTCGTCCCGTTTTTTATCTTTAAACGCCGCCTGGGTGGCAAAGCGCACCGACATATTACCTTCGCTCAGGCGCTCGAGCAGCTCATTGGCGCGTGTCTCGATCTCCGGCAGAGCCTGTTCGATCAGCAGCGCAGGCACCCCGTCCTTCCCGAAGGCCCGGTCGAGTAGCTTATATTGACCCACCAATCTGGCAAGCTCCTCGCGCTGGGTGGTGATCTCCTTCAGGCGCAGCTTCAAGTCCTTCAACACCATCACCTTCTGCTGAGCCGCCCCCACTTCCATTCGCTGTGTGTTCTCCTGCTCGAGCAGGTCGTGCAGCAGGCGCTCCGTCTCATCGAGATTGGGAGCTACAGCTTGGGCATCCGTCAGCCGGGTCGCGGCTTCGTCGTAATCGTGTTGCTGTTGTGAGACTTCCTCCACGATTTTAGTTGCTTGGGCTTGAGTCTCTTCAATTTCACGCTGGAGGGGTTGCAGGGTCGCCCGGGCAGCTTCTAACGCCCGGTACTCGCCTTCGGCTGCGCGCAATTGAGCCTCCTGCTTTCGACAAACATCATGAGCAGCAGCATCATAGCCGATGGCTTTCAATTCAGCATCAATTTGCGCCAGCAACCATCGTGCTTCGCTGGCGAATGATTCGGAGGTTAATATTTGCTGGACCTCTACCAGGCGTGGAGCACCCTGCTTTTCCCATGCCTCCTGCGCCTGCTGGATGAACTCCAGCTGACTCTTCACTCGGGTGAGGTTCTGCATCTGGACCAGGCGTTGATTTTCAACTGTCACCAGTGAGCCGATATGCTCTTCGATATCACGCACCATCTCATCGGCTTCCTTCAGAAACGTCTGGTTGGCACGGTACTTATTGCCCATCTCTTTGCCCTGGTTGGCAATTTCATTGATCAGTTGCAGGCGGTCATGGGTTTCCAGCAAGCGGCCACACAATGGGCAAGCTGCTCCCTCGGATTGGGAGAGCTGGTCCATGCGTGCTTTCAGGGTGTCCATCTCCGCTTTCAGACGCGGGTTTTCAGCCCTGGCGTCGGCCTGCCTTTGCCGGGCAGACTGCAGTTCCACATCCAGCCCTTTTCGCTGGTTCAAAGCTTCTTCCGCCTGCTCCAATGCCTGCTCCGCTGTTTTGAGCTGGGCTTCAAGCCCCACCCTGGTTGAGATTTGGTCTTGCACCGACTTTTCTGTATTCGCGAGCTGTTCCAATTCCTTGGTCAGCCGACCTTTTTCCGCCTCAATTTCCAGCAACGGTGCCTGCCGGCGCGCATCGTGTTCTCTGAACCGCCTCGCTACTTCATCCCAGCGCTCCAGCTCTGCCCGTTGATCCTGCCAGGCGGCATAGGCGGTTTCAATTTCCTGCGCCCTTGCCACACGTTGGGTATATGCTTCCCGCTCCTGAGTCCGTGCGGTAAGGCGGTTGGAGAGCTCACTGTACCGGAGCTGGGCTGCCTCCAGCTGGCGGGAGAGCATGTCAACCAGCTTGCGCTGCTCGGCAAGTGAGGCGTCCACCTTGCGCGCCTGCTCCAGCAGCTGTTCCTGGGTTTTACGCGCCTTCACCAGGCGTTTCAGTTCAGCCTGTAAGGTTTCCAGGCGCTGTGTGCGCACCTCTTCCTCGCCCAGCTCAGCATTGATCTCCGCTGTGCGCCCGTCCAGACCAAGGATCTCAGCTTCAACCCCTCGACGACGGTCAATGACCCGCTGGCGGTAGGTCTCCCACACTTCCAGTCCCAGGATGCTGCCCAGGATGCGCTTGCGATCGCCAGCTTTTTGTTGGGTAAACTGGTCAGCCTTACCTTGCAGGAAGAAGGAGGCATTGACGAAGGTCTCATAATCCAGGCGCAGGGTGTGCTCGATATTTTCCTGTGTATTCCGCAGCGTTTCCCCCGTCAGCGCTTTCCATTTGCCAGCCTGGGGCTCCCGGATTTGGAATTCCAGGCGTGTGGTTTTACCCTTAGGCAGCGTACGCTGAACCCGGTAAGTATTACCTTCATATTCAAACACCAGCGCCACTTCAGCCAGGCTCGATTGTAGGTTGATGACCGAATCATCACGTTTGCGCGCCTGCCCAAATAGCGCCCAGGTGAACGCATCCAGCAGGGACGATTTACCCGCGCCGTTGGGCCCGGATATGCATGCCAGCTCGAACGAGGTAAAGTCAAGCTCTACTGTATCGCGGTAAGAAAGGAAACCCGTAATCGTGAGCTTAATCGGGATCATCTACCCTCCAGTTTGTAAAATAAGTAGGTCCAAATCTTGTGTGGTCAGGCTAAGTCTTCAGGCTCTTCCATGATCTTCTGGGCCAGATTCTGCAGGCTGGCCTGCTCAGCTGGAGAGACGTGACCGGAGCGCCAGTAGCGGTCCAGCAGCTCCAGCGGGGTGAGACTGCTCACGCCTTCGTCCTGCGCCAGGCGGACCCGCGCTTCCACCATCGGGCGCTTGATCAGGTGGAACTCAAATGCCCCGGAAGCATGCTCACGCAAGGCAGCTTCATCAATCAGCGCCTCCCAATCGCGTGGGTACTCCAACACCAGGCGGACAATGGCATCTTCCAGCTTGTCAGCATGCGGAAGGGCTTTCAGCAATTGACCCGAAACATCTTCCTGGCTTTTCAGACGCAGGTGGCGATCGATAAAAGGGCGGATGCCGGTCAGCTTGCGCCATTCCACCTCGCTGTGACCACGCTCCACATTAGCGATGACGAAGTACTTATCGTCGGCAGCTTCACCGAAATCCACCCGCTCAATCGAGCCGGGGTAGATCACTGGCGGGTGGGCACCCTCATTCAGGTCCTGCCACTTGTGGATGTGCCCCAGGGCCACATAATCCAGACGTGGGTCACGTACAAGAGCACCCGGCAGAATCAAGTCTCCACCGAGCATGACCGTGCGTTCTTCACCGTAAACCGCTCCCTGAACTGAGGCATGGGCGGTAAGCACAACCGGCAGGTTGGGATCGGCTTCATCCAGCATCGCGTTGACGATTATGGTCAGCCGTTCTTCGATCGCCTGGTCGACCATTTCAGGGCTGGTGGAGCTCAATTCCTGGCTGGCGATCAAACCCGCCCGGGAGATCCAGGGCAAGGCAATGACCTGTAGCGGCAGACCCCATAGATCATCCGGGCGTAGAAGCGAAGGGCGCTCCAACACGAGCACATTGGGCACTTCCAGGGTACTGAACGGGTCGAGGGTATGGGCACGTCCCAGGGCAGGCGAGGTATCATGGTTGCCCACTAACAGCAGGGTGGGTATCCCTGCCCGGGAGAGGCGCATCACGCGTTTGCCCCATTCGCGCTGGAAGGTGGGCGCCGGATTACGGTCCTTATAGGCATCTCCGGCGAACAACACCAGGTCGACCTTTTCCTTGATGGCTGTATCGATAATCGTATCGAGTGATTTGAGGAAATCCAGCACGCGCATCGGCAGACCACTCACAGGATCATGCCGACCATAATTAGCCATATCGATATGTGCATCCGCAAAGTGAAGGATCTTAACCTTGGTCATTAATCACTTCCCTAACTCCCGATAGCTTTTAATGGAATGGTGATTTTTTGATTAAACCCCACAGGGTGAACTCGCAACTATCGTGTCAGATTTATCCACAAAAGGATAATCGTTATGGTGTAATACCCAAGCCCTTCAGCTGCACCAGACTTGGCTCAAAACCGGGGTGCCATTTCAAGCTCGATTGGAAATCAGCGATCGCGCTATCAGTTGAACCCAAGGCAAGATTTGCCATTCCACGCCAATAATAACTCTCTTCTAGCGCTGGCTCGGTAGCAGCATCGAGCGTGATCGTGGCTAGGCTAATAACATCGTAATAACGACCCGTGTAATAATACGAAAAGTAGGGACCAGTTTGATACCACATCATTCGCCAGGGGCGCTTGTTTTCGGGGATCGAAGGGTAAAGAGCAAACGCCTCATCGTAAGCAGCAGCTGCACCCGCATAATCCTGCAGGCGTACCAGGTTGGTGCCTCGGTTGAACCAGGCAAAGTACAGTTGCCGGTCGCTCATTGAATAGATCTCGTCGGAAGACTTTTGAGCAGCATATTGAGAGTTGGAGGTTTCGTCCCATTGAGAGCCTAAAAGTGCGATAACTTCCTGCTCGCGTTCTGGCGGATAGATGACTACATATAAATAATTAAATGCCTGCCAGTGGAATAACACCTCACTATATGGAATGGTGAAATTACGGTCAGGACCAACGTATGAATCGTAGACCCAGAAGGTACTCTTGGCATCATCGTAACCGCTTACTACTTCATAATGTCCCATCCAGCCATCGAATCCAGCTCCCTCGAAACCTTTCTCGATCAACACCGGAAATCCAGCCGCGGTCAGTCGCTTGAGGTTATCCAGATCGCCACCGACGCGCACGACCGCACGCATAGAAGTGTTCCCGTTTACATAATCAGCCATCTCGTAGGGCATCACGTTCTTGTCGCGGGGGTTTGGCTTGACAACTTCAGCAATGTCAAGCTGGTCTCCTTTCCAGGCCCAAAACGAGAGTGCCATTGCCATGTTGGCAGGGCCGCAGTTATTCCATTTTTGGTATTCATGGACGATCCCGGTCAACTGTACATGAGCTGGGATAAGCGTAGGTATCGGTGTCGAAGTGGCTGTAATAGTCGGGGTGGGCGTTAACCCTAAGGGTGTAGGGGTGGCCATTAATGTTGAAGTTGGGCTAAGTGTGGAGCTGGGCACAGCAGCAGTCAGGGTTGCCCGCACAATCTGATTAACTAAATCCTGCTCCTGCGGCAGGAAGACTGCCTGCTCTGGCGGATTGATGGCGTATTGGATTCGTGCATACAAATTATCTACGCGCCATGCCAGGTGCTCGTGCACAAATGGAATGTTGTACATGAGCACAGCCAGAATACACAGGATGGGGACGGCAAGCAGGTATTTGGTTGAAAATCGGAAATGCATGGCGGGATTATAACACTGGGCTCTACTGTCATTGCGCCTGCCCCTGTTGATTTTCGGGGGAGAGCCCGGGTCTTTGTCGGGCTCAAAGCAATCTTCACCAAGCACACATAGAATTTCTCTAATCGTAAGGGGCAATCACTCTCCATACCAATGCGAATGACGGATTGCAATTTGGAGATTGCTTCGCTCGTAAAGGTCACTTGCTCGCAGTAACAAATAATCGTAAACCTTCGCTCCCAGTCTGAGATCAAGTTTGTCGCTACGATGCTCATACAATCTGAGCCACGAGATATTAATGTAAGGTACAATAAATCTGTGAAAATTGTGATGAAGCGCATCGTGTTCCTCATCTGGCTCTGCCTGATCGGTTTGAGCTCATTTTATGGCCGGCCTGCAGTTGCCCAGACCAGCTCCAAACCCATAATCGTGCTCACCGCGGATGGGCCAATTACCCCCGCCATGGCATCGTATCTATCACGTGGGATCAGGATTGCCGAGCGCCAGGGTGCGGAAGCCATGATTTTCCAGCTCAACACCCCCGGCGGTTCACTTGATACGATGGTCCAAATGGAACAAGCGATCCTTGCCTCTACCGTTCCTGTGGTTGTCTATGTTGCTCCTTCAGGAGCAATGGCTGCCAGTGCGGGTACGATCATAACCCTATCCGGGCACGCTTCTGCCATGGCACCCAATACCACCATCGGGGCAGCCAGCCCGGTGAGCGGCCAGGGTGAAAACCTAGCCACCACCGAGGAGCTCAAAGTTAAAAATGCCATGTCTGCTACGGCTCGGTCCCTCACCCAGCGGCGAGGTCCCACCGCTCAAGCACTGGCGGAAGATACCATCCAAAAAGCGGCTGCAGTATCCGAAAGCGAAGCCTTGCAAGCTGGTCTGATTGATTTCATCTCCAAGGATTTGGATGAGCTGCGCAACCAATTGGATGGCTTTATGGTGACTGTAAACCAGCAGCCGGTGACGCTCCACACTGCCAATTCCAGCTTTGTACCGGTTAGCATCTCATTCATCGAAGAGCTGCTGTTGATCGTCACCGACCCCAACATCGTCTTCCTACTGATCACAATCGGCGTTCAAGCCATCATCATAGAGATTTCCAGCCCCGGCGGCTGGGTAGCTGGTTTCATCGGAGTAGTCTGCCTGGCCCTGGCGACGTATGGGTTGGGCATCCTGCCGGTCAACTATTTTGGGCTGCTTTTCATCGCGACTGCCTTTGTGCTGTTCATCCTGGATATAAAAGCACCCACTCATGGTGGTCTCACGGCTGCGGGTGTGGGCAGCCTGATCGTGGGTGCATTGGTATTATTCAACACCCCGGTCACACCAAGCTTTCAGCATGTCTCGGTCCCATTGGTACTTGGCATATCATTGTTTAGCGGAGCGATTTTCTTTGGCATCATGATGATTGCAATCAGGGCACAGAGGGCGCCCATCCAGACTGGCGAGGAAAGCATGATCGGACGTGTGGGCATCGCCCGTACTGATCTCAACCCGAAAGGCAGTGTTCAGGTCGGCGGTGAGTTGTGGTCAGCCCAGCTGGAGCAGGAGGATGGCAGGCTGTACGCCGGAACGCGGGTTGAAGTGGTTAAAGTTGATGGACTGCGCTTGATCGTACGAAAAGTCGAATAATCGTGTAACCCCCAAATATAAATTAATTATCGAGCAACTTGGGTATCTCAGCGATGATCTCATCGCGGACACCACGAAAGGCAGCCATTTTCTCTGTATCGCTGCCGATCACTTTTGCCGGGTCAGAATATGGGTTATGAATAATTCTCCCCTTCCCAAGCCATACCGGGCACTCATCGTCCGACTGATCACACAATGTGATCACCGCGTCAAACGCCTGGTCGCGAAACTCATCAATGGATTTCGACCTGCCTTGATGGTCGATGCCTATCTCGGCTAAAGCTTTGATTGCAAGGGGGTGGACATAACCGGCTGGGCGAGAGCCAGCACTGAAAGCTTCCCATCGATCACCCACGTGGGCGTTGACAATTGCCTCCGCCATCTGTGAGCGGCAGGAATTGCCAGTGCATAAAAATAATACTCTCGATTTGTCCATTTTAATATCCCGCAAGCCCCCTCACGTCGTATCCAGCTCACGCATTTCACCGGTGGCAACATAGACGATCCGCTCACAGATGTTGGTCACCCGGTCGCCCATCCGCTCAAGGTTATGCGCCGCCCACATGATGTGGTTGGCACGATCGACCGTCGAGATATCCTCAGCCATTTGCTTCATCAGCTTACGGTATATCTGATTGTAGAGATTATCCACTTTTCCATCTTCCATCGGAATTTCCCGGGCAGTATCAGCATCACCTGCCACGAACGCATCCAGGGCACGACGCAGCATATCCAGCCCTAAATTAGCCATTTGTTGCAGCTCATCGACCAAGACCGGGTCAATCGCCTGTTCACTGATGATCTGGGTAATTTTGCATATACCCTTGGCGTAGTCGCCGATGCGTTCCAGCTCGGTGATAATTTCAAGGATGGCGGCTAAAAAACGCACATCGCGCGCCATGGGCTGTTGGGTGGCGATCAGGGTGATGCAGCCGCTCTCGATTGCATAGCGTTTTTCATTGACCTCGTGGTCAGCCTCAGTGATTCGGCGCGCTGCATTCAGGTCACGATGCTTAAGAGCATCCAACGATTCAAGAACAGCCTGCTCCACCATGCTCCCAAGAACAAGGACCTGATCCACCATCATTTGCAATTGTCTTTCAAAGGTTTCACGCGCCATGGTTTGCTCCGCAGCTTAGCCGAATCGACCGGTGACGTAATCTTCGGTCTGCTTGTTTTTGGGATTGGTGAAGACCTGGGCGGTTAGCCCATACTCCACCAGGACGCCGGTGCGGGTCTCAGGACTATCAATCATCATGAAAGCGGTAAAGTCAGAAACGCGAGCGGCCTGCTGCATATTATGCGTGACAATTATAATCGTATACGTCTCTTTTAACGATTGCATCAGCTCTTCGATTTTTAAGGTCGCGACCGGGTCAAGCGCTGAGGCGGGCTCATCCATCAGGATCACTTCCGGCTCAACGGCCAGGGCGCGGGCAATGCACAGGCGCTGTTGCTG
>JBGPBQ010000097.1:0-13215 GCA_041481345.1 Anaerolineae bacterium | reverse complement strand
CTGGCGCTTATCATCCATGGAGCCGACGACCAGCTGATCCCCGTTACCGAAGCGGAATTGATGCACAAGCATCTCCCAGGTTCCCGGCTGGTCATCATACCGAAAGCCGGTCATTTACCCAACCTGGAACAACCTGATTTGTTTACTCAGGCTGTGCGCGAGTTTATATCGGCCCTGCCTCAAGGCTGATATAGCTTGTGGTTAAGGATGTAATGGTGGATTTTATCCGGGACAAGATATCGAAAAGGCTTGCCCGTAGCAACCCTATCGCGGATGTCAGACCCTGAAATTTCGATCACAGGCGTCCATAGGAATTGCAGCTTTTCACTTAGACCAGCTATTTCGAACTCCAATTTTGATGTATCAGGGGCTTCATCATGCCGCATCATCACACCGATTCCGTGACAAAGAGAGACGAACCTCTGGGGCTCATGCCAGGTTGGCAGGTCATCCAACGAATCAGCCCCCATCAGGTAAAAGATCTCATCCTTCGGTCTCTTTTCAAGTAACAAGGCGACGGTGTCAACCGCATAATGAGGTGGCTGCCTGTCGATATCCATCCGCGATAAGATGAATTTTGTATTCCCTGCAATCGCCAGCAGGACCATCGACATTCGGTCTTGAATCGGAGAGATTTTTTGCATGGTTTTATGGGGCGGGAATGGCGTGAGCACCCACAATATCTGGTCCAGCCCTAGCTGCTCGCGTGCATCTTCAGCCAGGATCAGGTGCCCGATGTGCGGTGGATCGAAGGTTCCCCCAAAAATCCCGATTCTCATCGATGTCAGTCCGTCCACTCTAATTCGTAATCACCCACGCTGACCATATCCCCTTCCTTCACACCCGCCTCGCGCAGTGCATCATCAATCCCCAATGCCTCCAGGATACGCTGAAACCGCCGTATCGAATCATCATTTTCCCAATAGGTCATGGCTGCCGCCCTCTCTATGGACGCACCGGTGATCCGCCAGCCGTTGGAGCTGCGTTTGATCTCATACTGCCTCGGGTCATACTGTGGGTGGTACACCGGTACGAGCTCTTCTTTCGTGGCTACTGGTGTTGATTGCAATACATCGTAAGTTTTATCCAGGAGGGTACGCACATTGCTTCCCGTCACAGCCGATATTTCGATGGCTGAGATGCCCTTCTTCTTGAGGTTTCTCTTGATCATCTCCCAGCGGCTTTGCACTTCGGGGATATCCATTTTATTAACTGCCACAACCTGGGGTTTTTCTGCCAAGTCTGGGTCGAACAGGGCGAGCTCCGTGTTGATCTGTGCATAATCGAGCAGCGGGTTTTCAGCCAATCCATCCAGCAGGTGGATCAGAACCCTTGTCCTTTGGATATGGCGCAGGAATTCGAATCCCAACCCTGTCCCTGAATGGGCGCCCTCAATCAACCCGGGGATATCCGCCAGTACCAACGTCCGTTCATCATCCAACCTGGCGACACCGAGGTTGGGATCGATTGTGGTAAATGGATAATCTGCAATTTTCGGTTTGGCATTGGTGACTGCGGCTAAAAGGGTTGACTTTCCGGCGTTCGGGATGCCAATGATGCCCACATCTGCAATCAATCTCAGTTCCAAACGGAGATTGCGTTCTTCACCCGGCGCGCCTTTTTCCGCTATCCGTGGAGCTTGGTCGCGTGAGTTGGCAAATCGGGCATTTCCCCTACCACCCCTGCCCCCTTTACACAGGGTGATTTCCTGGTCCCCCTCCACCAGGTCCGCCAGTACATCTCCATTGTCTGCGTCGTAGATGATCGTTCCTGCGGGGACGTGAATGATCAGATCATCCGCAGAATGACCGGTCTGGTTTTGTTTAGCCCCGCGTTTTCCATCTTGCGCAATAAACTTGTGTTGGTGTTGAAACTCATGCAGGGTGTTCAGTGAAGCTGATACTTGGATGCGAATATCACCGCCTCGCCCCCCATCTCCTCCATCCGGACCACCGCGTGGGATGTACTTTTCCTTGCGGAAATGGACCACGCCATTTCCACCATTTCCAGATTTTACGTAAATGTTGGCTACATCAATGAACATTATTTTTTGCTGCTCAAATAAAGTGTAATAAATTATACCATTGCTAAAATTTGGATCTTTTTGTATCAAATTTGTTCCGTATTAGTCCTACATTTGTTTTATAATTGTGGAGAATTGCACTATATCGCATTCTGTGGTAGATTAATGTTATTCCGCCGAATTGGAGGTCATATGGAAGACAAATTTGTTCCTAATATTGTCGTTGGAAGACTGCCGCTCTATCTTCGCACCCTGCAGCTAATGAGCCAGGAAGGGAGAAGGGTGACTTCCTCCCAGGAATTGGGGGAAAGATTGGGTATTTCCGCCGCCCAAATTCGCAAGGATCTGTCGCAATTCGGTGAATTTGGCAAGCAAGGTACTGGATATAACATAGATTTTCTCACCGACCAGCTCCGTCAAATTCTATGTGTCAATCGAGTTTGGGATGTAGCTATCGTCGGCATTGGTGACGTCGGACATGCCCTGGCGCGCTACCAGGGGTTTTCCAACCGTGGGTTTCGCATCGTGCTTTTGTTCGACAATGACCCCCAAAAAATCGGCATGAATGTGGGCGGGTTCACTATTCAGGATATATCAGATATGGTGGCGAAGATAAAGGAAGCCGGTGTTCAAATCGCCATGTTATCTGTTCCGGTTGAGCATGCCCAGCAGGTGACGAATTCGCTGCTTGAGGCTGGTGTGAAGGCGATCCTCAACTACGCACCTATTAATATCTCCATCCCTGTGAACGTGCGCGTCCAATATATTGACCCTGTGCTACATCTCCAACGGATGACTTATTACCTGGAATAAAAAAAGTGAGGCGATCATTTCGCCTCACCTGGGTAGGAGTTAGTTTATATATCAGACGGTGATCAAATTCCGCCTGAGCATATCGTGCATTTTGATCGCACGAGCAGCTCCAAGCACAATGCAGGTTGTGGGGTGATCCACAAGGTATGCCGGTACGCCCAATTCCTTCGTAAATAAGCGGTCAATCCCGCGTAGCAGTGCGCCGCCCCCACATAGGGCGATCCCGCGATCGATGATATCCGAGACCAGCTCAGGAGGCGTCTTCTCCAGCACATGCCTGGCAGTCTCCACGATGGCATGCAATGGTTCTTCCAATGCGTCAATAATTTCACCCGTGGTTAGGGTCACAGGTCTTGGTAAACCAGTGACTTGGTCCTGACCTTGAATTTCCACGCTTTGCTCATCATCTTGTGGCACCGCTGCACCGATCTTGATCTTCACCTGCTCTGCAGTCATCTGCCCGATGATCAAGCCATATTTCTTCCGTACATAACTCACGATTGCTTCATCTAAAGCAGTCCCGCCAGCGCGGAGTGTCTCCCCAGTGACGATTCCGTACATCGCGATCACCGCGACCTGCGTCGTGCCGCCACCCAGGCACAGGATCAGGTTCCCCGATGGAGTGCCGATGGGTAGGTCGACGCCTATCGCAGCTGCCAGGGGTTGTTGAATTAATGCCACATCCCGGCTCCCCGCTTGTAGGGCGGCTTCGTGAACCGCTCGCCGTTCTACGCTGGTGATCCCATTCGGAACGGTGATCATCACCTGCGGCCGAAAGAATTGCAGTGGACCACCCAGCTTTCGTAAAATATCGCGCAGGATGTATTCAGCTACCTCATAATCTGCAATCACACCGTTTCTCAAAGGGCGGTTGACTTCAATTGAATCAGGCACACGTCCAAGCATATCCTGGGCTTCTTTTCCCCATGAGACCATTTTTTGCTCGGCTATGATGATCGCAGCTACAGTTGGTTCTTCAAGGATGACCTGAGCACCTTCAGCTGCTCTGGTATTGTTCGTCCCGAGATCGATCCCCAAATCTTTCGAAAATAGTGCCATTTTTTACTTTGGGTGTTCCTCATCTGTCCCATATAACCTGGTTCGTTGACCCCGGTAGCGCTTTACTGCTTCCAGGCGTAAGTTCGACCGCCGCAGTGCTGACTCAATCTTCAAATATGTATCGCTATCTGCGGGAGGTCCCTGTTTTAGGTATTCCTCTGCCCGTCTTTTAGCAGCTTCAGCCCGGCTGATATCAATTTCTTGGACATTTTCAGCCGCATCCGCCATAATAGTGATCAGGTCAGGTTGGACTTCTATTACCCCGCCGGCAACAGTGAATATTTGTTCCTGTCCATTATATCGCACGCGCAGGATACCGAATTTCAGCGTGGATAACAATGGAGCATGGTTAGGCAATATGCCCATCTCTCCCTGGATCCCAGGGACGATCACCATATCGGCATCACCTGAAAAAACCTGGCGGTCTTGAGATACGATTTCACATCGGATCGACATGACGGTCTTTCTATCGAATATCCCTACTCATTTTTTGCTAGCTGGCCAGCTTGATCGACGACCTCATCAATGCCGCCGACCATCATGAATGCCTGTTCGGGCAGGTCATCATGCTTGCCTTCCAGGATTTCCTTGAAACCTCTCACAGTCTCGCGTAGGGGTACGTAGCGACCTTCACGTCCGGTGAATACCTGTGCCACGTAAAATGGCTGTGAGAAGAACCGTTCAATCTTGCGTGCGCGAGACACGATCAGTTTGTCATCTTCGCTCAGCTCGTCCACACCCAGGATTGCGATGATATCCTGTAAATCCTTATATCGCTGCAACACTTGCTGCACCTCACGTGCGGTATTGTAATGCTCCTCGCCTACGATTAATGGATCAAGGATTCGTGAAGTGGAAGTGAGTGGGTCCACCGCCGGGTAAATTCCTTTTTCTACGATCGAGCGTTCCAAAGCAATGGTGGCATCCAAATGGGTAAAGGTCGCCACTGGTGCTGGGTCAGAATAATCATCTGCAGGCACGTATACCGCCTGCATGGAGGTGATTGAACCGTGCCGGGTCGATGTAATTCTTTCCTGTAGCTCACCCATCTCTGTTGCCAGAGTAGGCTGGTACCCCACCGCGGAAGGCATCCGTCCAAGCAGGGCTGATACCTCTGACCCCGACATACTGAAACGGAAAATATTATCGATGAATAACAGCACGTCCCGCCCTTCATCCCTGAAATATTCTGCCATGGATAACGCTGCCAGCGCGACTCTCAGCCTCACACCGGGTGGTTCGTTCATCTGGCCGTACACCATCACAGTGTCTTTCATTACCCCTGATTCAATCATCTCACGGTACAGCTGGGTGCCTTCACGCGTCCGCTCACCCACACCAGCAAAAACTGAGTTACCCTGGTGAACCGTGGCGATCGAGCGGATCAGCTCGGTGATGATGATCGTTTTCCCGACCCCTGCACCGCCAAAAATGCCGGTTTTACCACCCCGTGTGAACGGGGCAATCAGATCGATTACTTTGATCCCCGTTTCGAATACTTCCACCCGAGTTGACTGTTCCTCAAAGTCTGGTGCTGGTCGGTGGATCGGGTAATACTGGTCGGCATTCACCGCCGGACCACCATCGACAGGACGTCCCAACACATTGAACACACGGCCGAGCGTGGCTGGTCCCACCGGCACTTTTATGGGTCCGCCCATCGAGTAGACGGACACGTTTCTTTGTAAGCCATCCGTAGAATCCATGGCGACGCAGCGCACCCAATTATTGCCAAGATGTTTTTCGACTTCTAGGATCAGCGGCAGTTGTCCTTCGCGTGTAATTTCAAGAGCATCATATACATTGGGGAGCTGTCCGATAGGAAACTCTACATCCACCACACCCCCCATCACTTGCACTACCTGGCCAGTCAATCTAGCCATGCTTGCCTCCTGATGAATAAAAAGAGATCATTTCGTTGCCAAAGCCTCGACGCCACCAACGATATCCAGGATTTCTCCGGTGATCCCTTGCTGTCGAGCTTTGTTATATTCCAGCTGCAATGCACTGGCCAATTCTGTTGCGCTGTCGGTTGCGTTTTTCATGGCGACCATGCGGGCTGCGTGTTCGCTTGCCAACGATTCCATGATCGCCTGGTAGACTTGTAGAGCAGTAAACCGTGGCACAATTTCGTCCAGGATTTCTTCCTCACCCGGTTCATAAATATACGCAGCCGCTGCTTTCTTCGTTTGTTCGAAAGCCACAACTCTGCCTTCTCCCTCACCAATTTCCAGCGGGAGCAGTTGCTTTATGGTTGGCACCTGTTTGACCATATTTATGAAATCAGTATATACGAGATAGACGCGGTCAGCTTTCCCGTCTAAGAATTCATCCACTGCCAGGCGCCCAATGGCAGATACATCTGCGAATGATGGTGCGGCTGGTAAGTGGCTGAACTCAGCAATGACGTTCTTTCTCCTGCGGATCAGCATATCCCGACCCTTGCGACCGACAGAAATATAGCTGACGGGTATATTCCTTGAGCTAAATTTTTGTAAAGTGAAACGTACGATATTCGAGTTATAAGCTCCTGCCAGCCCACGATCTCCGGCAACTAGCACTACCAGCTCGTTATGGTCTTCCTCCCGGGGAGTCAATAACGGGTGCAAGGTTGCTCGTCCCGGCTGCCCGGCAATATGGGTCAGCACCTGCCACGCTTTCATGGCGTAGGGTCGTGTGCGCAGCATCGCTGCCATCGCTTTGCGCACGTTGCTCGCACTGACCGCCTGCAGCGCCCTGGTCACCTGGGCAATATTTTTAACACTGCGTATTCGAAGACGGACTTCCCTAGTATTCGCCATGTCTCAACATCCAGTCTTGCTTTACTTCCAGGTGGACATATAAGCGGTTATTGCTTCTACTAGTTTCTCTTCGGTTTCAGTCGTAATCCTTTTTTCTTCGACGATGGATTTACCAATTTCCGGGTGAGAGGTTTCCATATATCTTAACAATGATGTTTCCCATCGTCTCATATCGTCGAGAGGTATGTTATCAGCAAAGCCCCGTGTTCCAGCGAAGATTTCAATCACCTGACTTTCCAGCGACAGAGGCTGGTACTGTGGTTGTTTAAGGATTTCCTGGAGATGCTGGCCACGGTTCAGCTGTGCTTGCGTGGCTTTATCCAAATCCGAACCGAATTGAGCGAATGCTGCCAGCTCACGGAATGACGCCATATCCAGGCGCAAACGTCCGGCTACCTGTCGGAATGCCTTCGTTTGGGCATCTCCACCCACTCTCGATACAGACAACCCAACATTGACGGCAGGGCGTATTCCTGCATAGAACAGGTTGCCTTCCAGATAGATTTGACCATCGGTGATCGAAATAACATTGGTTGGAATATACGCTGAAACATCCCCGAGCAGTGTTTCGATGATCGGCAGCGCCGTAAGCGATCCACCGGTGCCTTTTAATTTGACGGCTTTATACTCATCCGGATTTTCCATATTTTTAATCGCTTCAGCCGCGCTATGTCGGGCCAGGGGTCCGCCAAAGATCATTCCCTTTTCTACATCTGTGCCCTGTGCATATGACTCCGGGTGATTCTTCTTCACAATGACATACTTGTCCGCTAATCGTGCTGCCCTTTCCAACAGCCTCGAGTGCAGATAAAATACATCCCCAGGATATGCTTCACGTCCTGGTGGACGGCGCAGCAGTAGTGACACCTGCCTGTATGCCCAGGCATGCTTCGAAAGGTCATCATATATGCACAGAGCGTCGCGTCCTGTCTCCATAAATTCCTCGCCGATTGCGCAGCCTGAGTATGGAGCAATATATTGGAGCGCGGCGGGCTCATCCGCTGCAGCAACGACTACAGTCGTATAGTCCATCGCCCCGTAGCGTTCAAGCGTAGCAACCGTCCGGGCGATGGCAGCCTTCTTTTGCCCGATCGCCACGTAGATGCAATACAGATCCTTTCCTTTTTGATTGATGATCGTATACAACGCCAGGGCAGTTTTTCCTGTTTGCCGGTCACCAATGATGAGCTCGCGTTGGCCGCGTCCAAGTGGGATCATTGAGTCAATCGCTTTAAGCCCGGTCTGCACCGGTGTGTCCACGTCCTTGCGCTCAATAACGCCCGGCGCAATGCGTTCAATCGGGCGGAAGCTGCTCGTTTTGATCGGTCCTTTGCCATCAATAGGGATTCCTAATGCATTGACGACTCTGCCTACCATCTCATCTCCAACGGGAACGGAGGCAATTCTACCGGTCGCCCGTACCAACATACCCTCAGATATCTCCGCGTAATCCCCCATAATAATGACGCCCACGTCAGCTCTTTCCAGGTTGAAGGCAATCCCGATCACACCGTTCGCAAACTGAACCAGCTCCTGAGATTTAACATCCACCAACCCGCTCACGCGTGCGATGCCATCACCAGCCTCGGTGACGTTACCTACATCGCTCAATCCCATCTCAGGACGGTAGGACTCGATTTGCTTTTGTATATCCGTCGTAATTTGCTTGATTAAATCTGTCATAGTTTCTCCGACTGTCTAATTACGCAGTCAAGGTAGCTGTCGTGGTGGCATCCAACCGTTCAACCAGAGCGGTCAACAATTTCACCACATTATCATAGTCATCTCGATGGATAATCGAGCTGTGCGAGTGGATATGACGCGCCGCAACTCCAATCACTATGGTCGGCACACCCGTACCGTGCAAATGGATCACCCCGCCATCTGTGGCACCACCTTCAATCGCCGATAATTGGACCGGTACACCAATTTGCTTTCCGGTTTCTAGCACCAGATCCCTGAAGCGGATGTTGGGTATCATGCGCACATCAAACAATACTACTGTTGGTCCCTGGCCTAGTTTTATCGCTGATTCATCGGGTTTTATCCCCGGCACGTCGCCGGCAATATCAGATTCCAGGATGATGGCAACATCAGGGTCAACAGCTCTGACGCTCGTTGTTGCTCCGCGCAGTCCCACCTCTTCCATCACCGTCGCTACCCCAAACACGGTATTCGGGTGTTGTTTTCCTTGAAGTTCCTGCAATGTAGAAATCACTAGCGCAACTCCCACCCGGTCATCGAATGCTTTGGAGAGGTAGGTTTTCCCGCCTGCCAATTCGACAAAATCTGCCCTCGGGATGATCGGATCGCCCAGCTGTATGCCCGCTGCATCCACATCATCCTTGCTTAATGCTCCGATGTCAATGTACATGTCCTTGCGCTTGACAACTTTATCGCGTTCATCGGGAGGTAAGAGATGCGGCGGTTTCGCCCCGATCACTCCCACAACATCTCCTTTACCGGTCTGTATGATCACCCGTTGGCCTAACAACACCTGGTCGAACCATCCGCCAATCGGGATAAATTTGATAAAACCTTCAGGTGTAATCTGCTTTACCATGAATCCGATCTCATCCATATGACCGGCAAGCATGATCCGCGGCTTTTCGAAGCTGCCTGGCTTGCAGCAGATCACGCTTCCAATCTTATCCTGGGTCAATTCTCCATATTTTTCCAAATACTTTCGGGTGACAGAACGGATTGGAGTTTCATAGCCCGATATACCAGGTGTTTCGGTGAGTTCTTTTAACAGATTCAAAGTAAAATCCATTGGAGAATACCTCGGAATTCAAGGATAAAAGCGGTCAAATGATAACTGAAAGAATCATTCTTGTCTAGTTATTCACGATTCACACGTGTGGTAAGATATATTTTACATTCAAAACCATACGGAGAGAGGGAAAATGCACAATGATCCACATCGTCACTGATACGACCTCTGGTCTTCCGCAAGAAATCGCAAATAGATACCATATCCCTGTGATCCCCCAAATCATAAATTTTGGTTTTCAATCATATTATGAAGGGGTTGATATCAACAATTCAAGATTCATGCAGATGCTAATAGCTGCGAAGGAGCTTCCGAAGACCGCTGCACCTCCGCCAGAGCTGTTCGTCCAGCAGTTCGAGAAGCTGTTGCCCTTGGGAGGCACTATTTTCTGTATCCATCCCTCTTCAGAATTGAGTGGGACAGTCAGGTCAGCGCTCATGGCTGCCCAGGAATTTCCATTAGCCGATATCCGGGTGATCGATACACGCACAGTCGGCAGTCCTCTGGCTACACTGGTCGAGCTGGCTGCAAAATGGGCGTTGGCTGGCGATGACCCAGATGTCATCGAAGCCAGGATCAAGCGAATGATCCCTCGTAATCGGATCTATTTCCTGGTGGATACCCTGGAATACCTTGCCAAGGGAGGTAGGATAGGCGGAGCCGCAGCTTTATTAGGCAGTGTATTAAAAATCAAGCCAATTTTGGCGTTGGTTGATGGTCGGGTGGATCAATTGGAAAAGGAAAGGACCCAAAAGCGTGCCATTAGTAGATTACGAGAGCTGGTTAAGTCACAGGCTGCCAGGGACGGTGAAGCCTATATCTCCGTTATGCACGCTGGCGTGCCGGATCTGGCACGTGATTTTGCCAATACCTTGTGCATTGATTTTGATCTGCCTGATTTGCCTATCCTGGATGTTCCGCCTGCCATCGTGACCCATGGTGGTCCGGGTATTCTGGCTGCAGCCTTCTTTACCGACGGGAAGTGATGAACCAGTTTTGAACCGACAGCGGTTCCTCATCTTTTTGTGGTTTTAATCGGATATACGAACCGTCAGGCAGCATCCGGCGCGCCTTGCTATTATCTTTCGAATAATAAGTCAAAATATAATCCCTGATGTGTTGGATCATCTGTTTGTCCTGAACAGGAAACAACACTTCCACTCGCCGGTCGATATTGCGTGGCATCAGATCCGCACTTCCCAGGAGTATCTCTTCATTACCCCCATTTTTGAAATAATAGATCCGGCTGTGCTCCAGGAACCGACCCACAATGCTGGTCACTTGAATATTTTCGCTTATTCCTGGCACTCCAGCTCTCAAACAGCAGATGCCTCTAACGAATAGGTCGACTTTCACCCCTGCCTGGGAGGCTGCGTAGAGCAGCTGGATCATTTTCTTATCCACTAATGAATTTACCTTAAAAATGAGTTGTCCCTCGCCTCCACCTTTCTGTATATCAATTTCTCGGCGGATTAACCCGTCCATCCGGCTGCGTAGATTGACGGGTGCAACCAACAATTTTAGATATTCTTTTTTGAACGAGTATCCTGTTAGGTAATTAAATAGATCGGTAGCATCCGCACCCATGTCTGCATCACAGGTAAACATACCGATATCTTCATAGGTTTGGGCGGTGATTGCATTGTAATTTCCCGTCGCCATATGCAGGTAGCGCGTGATGCCATCTCCCTCCTTGCGGATCACCATGGCGATTTTTGAGTGGGTCTTTAGTCCCAGCAATCCATATATAACATGCACGCCTTCTTTTTCCAGCGTCCTGGCCCAACCAATATTGCTCTCCTCATCGAAACGGGCTTTTAATTCCACCAATACTGCCACCTGTTTCCCATTCTCCGCTGCCTCGAGCAGGGCATCAACAACGGGAGGTTTATTTCCTACCCGGTATAAAGTCATTTTGATCGCCAAGACATCCGGGTCAGTCGCCGCAGTTTTCAAGAATTGAATCACGGGTAAAAAAGAATCATACGGGTGGTGCAGCAGGATGTCTCCCTCTCGGATCGCATTAAAGATATTGCCGTCATCGATATCCCTGAGCCTACGCATTATGGCAGGTTTAAAGGGTTGGTCTTTAATATCGAAGCGATCGATGCTGTGCAGTGCCCAAAGATCGCTATAGCCCATCGGTCCATCGATGGTATATATCTCGTTGCGGTCAATCTCCAGGTTTTCCATCAAAATATCCTGTAAGCGCACCGACATGCTTTCGTTAATGGTTATCAATACCACCGATCCAAATCTACGCTGCCGAACGGTTTGCTCAATCGTTTCCAATAAGTCGGCAGCTTCCAATTCCTGGATCGTCATATCGGCGTCGCGGATGATGCGGAAAGGATACGATTCAATCACCTCCATGCCCGGGAACAGCGATGCCAGGTTGGCAGAGATCACCTGCTCGAGCCACACGAAGTAATGGTTGTATGGAACCGTTCCATCCTTTCGAACTCCCCCGGATGAGCGTTTGATTGGTACCAATCGGGGCAGGGTGTTGGGCACCTTTATCCGTGCAAAGTGGTTGATCCCTTTTTTATCCTTCAAGAGAACGGCCAAGTTTAATGATAAATTGGATATGTGCGGGAATGGGTGCCCCGGGTCAAATGCCAGCGGGGTTAGAACTGGAAAGATCACGTCATGATAATAATTTTCGATGTTCTCTTTTTGTTGTTTATTCAGCTCGTTATAATCAAGCAGGAATAGCCCTGCATCTTTTAATTTAGGGATCAAGTTATTCTTGAAGTAATCAGCAGCTTCCTTCATCAAACCGATCACAACTTTTCTGATCTCAGCTAGTTGCTCTGCCGGCGTTAAGCCATCTGGTGGCACATCTACCACACCTGCATCCACCTGCTTCTTCAATCCAGCCACCCGCACCATGTAGAATTCATCCACCAGGGAGCCAACAATTGCCAGAAACTTTACCCGTTCCATCAAGGGATTGTTCTCATCGATCGCCTCTTCCAATAATCGGTGAAAATATTGAAGTGAGCTCAATTCGCGATTGATGAACATTCCCGGTGATTCCACGTCGGTCGTTATTTCAAGGTCAGCTGTCGATTCCATAGGATTTATCACTTATTGTCAATTACTGGTCCAAAAATTTATAAAAATCATCCAAACCTTCCCATGATGTAGTCTTCTGTCCGTTTGTCTTTTGGGTTGATGAACAGTTCCTTCCCAGGTCCTTGTTCGATCAGCTCACCCTGCAGGAAAAACGCCGCAAAGTCAGATACACGGGCTGCTTGTTGCACGGAATGTGGAACTAATACAATAGTATAAGCTTTTTTTAGTTCCTGGAGGGAAACCTCAACCTTACCAGTAGATATTGGATCCAAACCTGAGGTCGGCTCATCTAAAAGAATCACTTCAGGCATCAAAACCAGGCTGCGCGCCAGACATAAACGCTGCTGCTGACCCCCTGATAGGGATACAGCTGGCTCATCCAGCCGGTCTTTAACCTCATCCCAAAGCGCAGCCTGCACCAGGCTTCGTTCTACCGCTTCGTTCAATTTTGCTTCACGTTTTTCACCCGCAAGCTCAAGACTGTAGGTTAAATTTGATCGGATGGTCATTGGCAAAACAACCGGACGCGCAAATACCATTCCAACCCTGCGTCTCAATTCAATCACGTTCGTCTTTGGATCAAGGATATCCATATCATCCAGGAACACTCTCCCCGAGACCGATTTAACATCTGCTAAGTCATTCAGCCGGTTGAATATTCTCAATAG
>JBGPBQ010000096.1:0-13243 GCA_041481345.1 Anaerolineae bacterium | reverse complement strand
CCGAGCCAGGAGCTGATCGACCCACTACGAGGCGTACTGGCGCGTCTGCTGGCCATGATCACCCCTGGTGACATCAAGTACAGTTTTTTTGCCGCCAGTGGCACTGAAGCCGTTGAGGGTTCTATCAAGCTGGCGAAGATGTACACCCATAAAAATGGTTTTATTGCTGCGGTAAAAGCCTTTCATGGTAAGACCATGGGTTCACTTAGCATGATGGGTAAATCAGATTATCGCATACCCGTTGGGACGCTTTATGGTGGTCCGGTCTATCACGTTCCATTCGGAGATGCCGATGCCGTTGAGAAGCAGCTGGACATTGCCAAAAAAGTCGGCATTGACATAGCGGCTGTTTTAATGGAACCCATCCAGGGTGAGGCTGGAGCAATTGTTCCGCCAGATGATTTCTGGCCAAGGATCAGGGAATTAACAAAGGCTTATGGCGTTTTGTTGATTGCCGACGAAGTGCAGACAGGATTTGGTCGCACGGGAAAACTGTGGGGCGTGGATCATTGGGGCGTTGAGCCAGACATTATTGCAATTGCAAAATCATTGGGTGGTGGGGTCATGCCAGTAAGTGCATTCTGCTCGACCGAAGAAATATGGCAGTGCATGATGTTCCCCAACCCGTTTATCCACACAACAACGACCGGTGGTGGGGCATTGGCTTGCAGCGCCGCCATAGCCGCGATCAATGTGACTTTGCGCGATAAATTATGGGAGCAGGCGGCTGCAAAAGGCGATTATATTATCCCGAAATTGAAAGATCTAGCCAACCGTTATCCACAGATTTACGAAAGCATCACTGGTAGAGGTTTATTGATTGGTCAACATTTCCATAATCCTGATGTTGGTTATAAGGTTGCGGCTGGTCTGTTTAAGCGCGGGGTATTGGTGGCTGGAACCCTCACCAGCGCCCAGACAATCCGCATCGAACCCCCGTTGGTGATCACATATGAGCAATTAGATGCCGTGTTAGACCGGCTAGAGGATGTGCTTAAAGAAGTTTATCAAAACCTATGAAAAGTGAATTTGCGGTCGAATTTCAGGATGTAGTAAAGCTATTTCCGACGCCTGAAGGCGGGCAGGTTAATGCAGTTGATCATATATCGATCGAGATAAATCAAGGTGAATTTTTCTCATTGCTGGGTCCATCTGGATGCGGAAAAACTACTTCTCTTCGTTTGATGGCAGGTTTTGAATGGCCGACCAGCGGAGATGTGCTGATTGATGGTGAAAAGATGGGGCGTAAGCCACCATACCAACGTCCAGTGAATACAGTTTTCCAAAATTATGCCTTGTTTCAACATATGACTGTGTTTCAAAATGTGGCATTTGGGCTTGAAATGGATAAAGTACCGAATGATGAAATTACTCGTCGAGTCAATGAAGCCCTTGAAATGGTCAAGCTACCTGGAATGGGGCGAAGAAAACCTAAGCAGCTATCAGGAGGTCAGCAACAACGAATTGCTCTGGCGCGTGCTCTGGTAAAGAGACCGGAGGTGCTGCTACTCGATGAACCTCTCGGCGCATTGGATTTAAAATTACGCAAGGAAATGCAGCTAGAGTTAAAGGCTTTACAGGAACAAGTGGGGATTACCTTCATATATGTAACTCATGATCAGGAAGAAGCATTAACCATGTCAAACCGGATCGCTGTAATGAGCCGAGGTAAGGCGTTGCAGATAGGCTCCTCAATAGAAATTTACGAACGACCGAATTGTAAATTTGTTGCAGATTTTATCGGTGAGACAAATTTCCTATCTGGCACAGTAAAAGCAATCGAGAAAGAACGAGTCGTCGTTGCCCTAAGCACACCTGAGCAGGAAATCAAGGGAATTGGTATTGGAGAATTAAGGATTGGTCAGTCCGTCGCTGTCTCAATCCGTCCGGAGAAAGTACATCTCGCTGATGATGATGGTTCCGAGGTAGTCAGTCAAGGATTTCCTGAGAACCAGCTAAAAGGAAGGATTATCGTTACCGCTTATATTGGCTCAGACACGCGTATCGTAGTAGAACTGGGACCTGGAGTTAGGATGAAGGTATGGGAACAAAATGCGATTTCAACATTAGATCCGGAGGCATATTATTCGGTGGGAGATATAGTGCGGATTTTTATTCCTTATGATAATACCTTGGTGCTGCCGGAGGACACCGTATGATTCCTGGACAGGTAATTGAAGAGCCAAAACGTAAATTTTCAATCATGCGACTATTCAGAGAGAACTCACGGGCCCAGGGATTATTACTCATTTCTCCAACCAATATCTATCTATTCATTCTCATTGTATTACCATTAATACTTGTCACCATACTAAGTTTTTTATCCCGGGGAACTTATGGACAGGTAGAATTTAAGTTTAACCTATCCAATTATGTCCGCCTCTTTGACCCTCTATACGCTAAAGTCTTAGTATTTTCATTATTAGTCGGTTTTGGTACCACAGTCATTTGCATCTTAGTCGGTTATCCACTGGCATACTTTATTGCCCGTGCACCTGCGCGGCAAAGATCGCTTTTACTTTTTTTGATCCTCCTTCCATTCTGGACTAACTTCATTATCCGTATTTTTGCTTGGATGATTATCTTGAGATCCGGTGGGTTATTAGATTCACTACTGCAATGGCTTCATATAACTCAAGCACCATTAAACCTTTTATATTCACCAACTGCAGTCATGATTGGTATGGTGTACGAGTTTTTACCTTTTATGGTATTGCCTTTATATACATCCCTTGAAAAAATCGAGAATTCCTTGTTGGAAGCAGCCGCTGATCTGGGTGCACCACCA
The DNA here is from genome assembly GCA_041481345.1 of Anaerolineae bacterium. GTDB lineage: Bacteria > Chloroflexota > Anaerolineae > Anaerolineales > UBA4823 > FEB-25. The sequence goes on along the minus strand of JBGPBQ010000096.1, from coordinate 10,455 downwards.
TGGAAGGCATTTCTACGGGTTACATTACCTCTCAGCATACCCGGAATGATTGCAGGAACAATCCTGACTTTTATTCCTGCCATGGGAATGTTTGTAGTCCCAGATATTTTGGGCGGCGCAAAAACAATCCTTATTGGTAATGTAATAAGGAACCAATTTTTAACTGCCAGGGATTGGCCTTTTGGGGCTGCAGCGTCAATGGTATTGATGTTGATGACGATGGTGTTGACGTTGTATTACACGCGTAAGGCAGGCTTTGGTGAGGAGCTACTGGTATGAGCGAGAAAAAACCTTCACTTTGGCTCCGAATTTACTCAATTATTATTTATGGATTTATTTATACTCCTATCTTTATTTTAATCATATTTTCCTTTAATACTCAAAAGTTGAATACTCATTGGGAAGGATTCACATTACATTGGTACCAAGTATTATTCCATGATGCACAGATACTTTTAGCCACTCGAAATACCCTCATGATTGCGGTGATTTCCACTTTAGTTGCCACCATTATTGGCACAATGGCTGCTCTAGCGATGTATCGATATCGCTTTCCTTTATACAATGCTTCAGAAACTGTGATGTATATCCCCATCGTCATCCCCGAAGTGGTAATGGGAATATCCCTATTGGTATTTTTCGTGATGATAAATTTCACATTGGGTTTAAGCACCATAACCTTGTCCCATATTGCTTTCAGCATACCATTTGTAGCCCTGGTAGTCAGAGCAAGATTGCATGGTTACGATAAAGCGATCGATGAGGCTGCGATGGATCTGGGAGCTAATGAATTAACAACATTCTGGCGAGTTACTCTACCAACGATCATGCCCGGTGTGCTAGCGGGCGCTATGTTGGCGCTGACTTTATCCCTCGATGATTATGTAATAACCTATTTCACTGCCGGTCCAGGATCAACAACTTTACCCCTTAGAGTGTATTCGATGGTGAAAACCGCAGTCACACCTGAAATCAACGCATTGTCCACATTATGGGTGCTGATTATTTTTATTCTGCTAGTTTTTGGGCAAATTGCACAAAGACGAAAAACATAATGGCAAGACCTAAAAGGAGATTAAAATGAAAAAGATACATGTTTTATGTTTTGTGTTCTTTTCACTGGCACTGATTTTGTCAGCATGCAGTGGAGGTAAAACCCAAGCCCCCACGTTGCCTGCTCAACCAACCAATGCACAGCTAGAACCGACCACAGCTCAGGTAGAACCTACTATGGTACAAGTGAAATCGGACACTCTAAATCTGTATGCATGGTCTGAATATGTCCCCCAGCAGTTATTAGACGATTTCTCAGCCAAATACGGCATCAAAGTCAATTATGATACCTATTCGTCCAATGAGGAAATGCTGGCTAAACTGCAGGCCGGAGCATCAGGTTATGATGTCATCATTCCCAGTGATTACACGGTTGCGATCATGATTAAACAAGCTATGCTGGAACCGCTTGACTCAACCCAGTTATCAAACTTTAGCAATTTAGATCCCCGCTTTATAAACCGTGATTACGATCCAGGCAATAAATATACAATCCCTTATCAGTGGGGGACGACTGGATTAATTTATGACAAAACACTTGTACCATCTGAGCCCAAAAAATGGGCCGACTTGTGGGATCCAGCATATAAAGGTCGACTGGTATTCCTTGATGATGAGCGAGAGGTGTTGGGTATGGCTCTTCAAGTATTAGGTTATGACCGTAACTCAACCAATGAAAGTGAGTTGAACCAGGCTGAGCAAAAATTGCTTGAGTTAAAGCCCAATATCCTCAAGTTCGATAGCGATGCTCCTGAGACCGCAATAATAAGTGGGGAAACATGGGCTGGTTTAGTTTATAACGGCAATGCCTCCTTAGCTCTTGCAGAAGATACGAATGTTGCCTACATTTGCCCCACGGAAGGCTGCACGATCTGGTTTGATAACCTGGCAATTCCAAGTGGTGCACCCCATAAAGACGCAGCAATGCTATTCCTCAATTGGGTGCTTGATCCTCAACAAAGCATTTTAATTACCAAGGAATTTCCATATTCAAATCCGAATAAAGCTGCTTTGGAATTACTGAAAACCGACGATCCAACATTATACGAGAGTTACATGGCTTTTTCCGGTACCAATCCAGATGATGCATTCCTCGCAGCTAGCAAACCAATCGTTGATGTCGGTGAGGCAACTGCTTTATACGATAGTCTTTGGACCGATTTTAAATCGAAATAAGCAAAGTGAGGTAAAAAATTCCGATCCTGGATGCATATTCTGCCTTCCAGGATTGGGTTTCAATATCATTTTTCGCAACCGGATGTCTGATTAAAACCATTATTTGACATGACTAGAAGTCGTACCGAATGATGTAGGTTTTTGTCTATTTTATTTTAAGGAGATGAGGCATGAAAATATTGCTGGTCGGCGTTGGGGGTGTAGGAGAAGCCATGGCAATGATTGCGAAACCCCACACATGGGTGGAGCAGATTGTTCTGGCTGATTACAACTTTGCACGTGTGAAAGAAGTCCAGGGCAAGTTGGGTGATGAAAAGCGGTTCCCGGCAGAAAAAGTGGACGCAAAATACAAGGACCAGATTGAGGCTCTGGCGAAGAAATACCAGGTAGATTTGATCATGAACGCATGTGATCCAATTTTTAACGTACCAATTTTCGAAGCTGCCTTTAATTATGGATGCAATTATATGGATATGGCGATGACCTTGTCGAAACCACATCCAAGCGATCCGTTTAATCAATGCGGGATCAAGCTGGGCGACTATCAATTCGAACACTCAAGATTATGGGAACAAAAAGGACTATTAGCCCTGGTGGGTTTGGGAGTCGAGCCGGGGATGGCGGACGTATTTGCCCGTTATGCCCAGGATTACCTGTTTGATGAAATCGAAGAAATAGGGATTAGGGATGGAGCCAATATCGAAGTAAAAGGTTATGAATTTGCTCCCAACTTTTCGATTTGGACGACTATCGAAGAATGTTTAAATCCTCCTGTAATTTGGGAGAAAGACCGGGGATGGTTTACTACCCAACCTTTCTCTGAACCTGAAGTGTTTGAATTTCCGGATGGAATAGGTAAGGTCGAGGTGGTTAACGTTGAACATGAAGAAGTCCTGCTAATTCCACGCGTGGTTAAGAGTAAACGTGTGACATTTAAATATGGGCTAGGTGATAAATTTATTGGGGTTTTAAAGACCCTCCATATGATTGGCCTGGATAATAAGGAAGTAATTATGGTCAAAGATGTCTCAGTCGCACCCAGAGACGTCGTCGCGGCCTGCCTGCCAGACCCGGCACATCTGGGTGACCAGATGTTCGGTAAAACATGCGCAGGGACCTGGGTGAAGGGGATAAAAAATGGGAAACCACGCCAGGTCTACCTCTATCAGGTGGTAGATAATGAAGACTGCATGAAGAAATGGGGCTGCCAGGCGGTTGTAGCTCAGACTGCCTTCAATGCGGTGATTGGATGGGAATTGCTCAATTGTGGAACCTGGAAAGGAACCGGTGTTCTGGGACCGGAATCGTTTGACCCTATCCCATTCATGCAGAAAATGGCTGAATATGGATTTCCGTATGGAATCAAAGAAATGTAAGCTGAAAACGAGTGAATGAATATGACTATTAAAACGGAGAATATGCAAAATCTATCGCCCGTATGGTCGAGAATATTCTCAATTGAAGTCGACCATGGCGAGGGAAGCTATTTATATGATATCCATGGGAATAAATATCTGGATTTCACCTGTGGGATTGGAGTAACCAATACCGGTCATTGTCACCCGAAAGTGGTTGAGGCGATCCGAAAACAGGCAGGCATGCTAATTCACGGGCAAGCCAACATTGTTATCCATCGACCAATGTTGGAATTAGTGAGTGAGCTGAAAACAGTGGTTAATCCAGCCATAGACGGTTTTTTCTTCACGAATTCTGGAGCCGAAGCGGTCGAGGGAGCGATGAAATTAGCGCGGCATGCAACTGGGCGCACCAATATCATCGTCTTTCAGGGCAGCTTCCATGGGCGAACGGTTGGCACCATGTCATTGACTACCTCAAAAACCGTCTATCGGGCGGGTTATCAACCCTTGATGGCGGGCGTTTTCGTGGCACCATATCCATACAGCTATCGCTTTGGGTGGAATGATGAACAAACCACACAATGGTGCCTGGATGAGCTTGAATTCTTGTTCTTATCCCAAACCTCTCCACAGGAAACTGCGGCCATTCTGATCGAGCCGGTTTTAGGCGAGGGTGGATACGTCGTCCCTCCGATTGGATTCTTAAACAGCCTGCGCGACATTTGTGATAAAAACGGGATAATGCTGATTATCGATGAAATCCAGTCTGGTTTCGGTCGGACAGGAAAATGGTTTGCCCAGGAGCACTTCAGCGTCACACCAGACATCATGACTGTAGCGAAAGGGATTGCATCTGGATTACCACTTTCAGGCGTTTTCAGCCGGCTCGACTTAATGAAAAAGTGGCAGACTGGGACGCATGGTGGTACCTTCGGCGGAAATGCGATCGCATGTGCTGCTGGAGTAGCAACCTTAAAAGCGATGCGAGATGAGAATATGCCTGAAAATGCCCGGATCAGGGGTCAACAGCTGATGAATCAGCTCCGGCGCACTCAGCTGGATTTCCCGGTAATTGGCGATGTGCGTGGTTTGGGGTTGATGATTGGCGTTGAATTTCGGACTGCCGATCGAAAGCCGGATAAGGCTACGACGAAAGCAGTGATCCAGGCTTGTTTTGAAAGAAAGTTAATGCTATTAACCTGCGGGACCTATGATAATGTGATTCGTTGGATACCACCCCTTGTGGTGACCGAAAAACAGATTGATGAGGCTGCAGACATATTTGTCGATGCGCTAAGATCTGTTGCCATTTAAGTTATTCAGCAAGGTTAGGGATCACCATGGTTACAATTGATCGCCAGCGGTTGGCAGACCTGCTCAGCGGGGAAGAGGCACGCTTCCATGATGAGCATGAAAAATCATATGAGCTGTATCAACGCGCCCGGAAATCTTTGCAGGGCGGCGTGCCGATGTTATGGATGATCCGTTGGGCGGGTACATTTCCAATCTTTGTGAAAGAGGGGAAGGGTGCTCATTTTGTAGATGTAGATGGGAAAGAGTATATCGATTTTTGCCTGGGCGATACAGGCGCGATGACCGGACATGCCCCTGAAGAAACAGTGAAGGCGATTTACCAGCAGGCCCAAAAAGGCATAACCTACATGCTCCCCACCGAGGATGTTATTTGGGTGGGCGAAGATCTGCAAAAGCGCTTCGGGTTACCCTATTGGCAGTTTACCCTCACAGCGACAGATGCAAACCGGTTCGCCATCCGTATGGCAAGGGAGATCACCCAACGGAAGTACATCCTCGTGTTCAATTATTGCTACCATGGGACGGTTGACGAGACCTTTATTGCTATAAATCCTGATGGTCCTGGGCCAAGGCGGGGAAACCTCGGTCCACCGGTGAACCCGGTTGAAACAACGAAGGTCATTGAGTTTAACGATATCGCTGCCTTGGAATCGGCATTAGCACCGCTTGATGTGGCTTGTGTGCTGGCAGAACCGGTGATGACGAACATCGGGATCATCCACCCTGACCCTGGTTACCATGATGCACTCAGAGAAACTACACGCAAAACCGGTACTGTGTTGATCATTGATGAAACCCACACCATTTGCACTGGCCCGCGTGGATATACGGGTGAATATGGACTGCAACCGGATATGTTCACCTTGGGGAAACCTTTGGCGGGAGGTGTGCCCGCGGCAGTCTATGGATTTTCCCAAGAGATTGCAGATCGATTCCATGCCCGTTTGAAACTTGAAGATTCAGATGTCGGTGGGATAGGTGGGACGCTCGCTGGGAACGCCCTTTCGATTGCCGCCATGAAAGCGACGCTTGAGCATGTGTTGACCGAGAGTGCATATAAAAAAGCGATCGAGCTCTCTATTCGGTTTACACATGGGGTAGAATCTGTGATCGGCGAATTCGGTTTACCCTGGATTGTCAAGCGGCTAGGATGTCGGAGCGAGTACTGGTTTCGTGAAAAACCGCCTCGGAACGGTGGAGAGGCATTCGAAGCCATTGATAGTGAGTTAGATCGGTATATGCATCTCTATTCGCTAAACCGAGGCATCTTGATGACACCGTTCCATAATATGGCATTAATCGCACCAGACACAAACAGAAGCGATATAGATTATCATACCCAGGTGTTTCGTAAGGCTGTTCAGAGTTTATTGATATATGAATCAGGAGTATCAAATGGAAGATAATAACATGATCAAGTACAAGCTGTGCATATGGAGGGTAAACAGCAGAACGAAACAGGTCACGCGCGAGGCAGTGCCAGCATCCTGGGAGAAGCTAGGTGGCAGGGGCCTCGTGGCTCGGATATTATTGGATGAAGTACCCCCAGCGTGCGAACCGCTTGGACCACTCAATAAGCTGGTTTTTACCCCAGGCTTACTAGTAGGTCATATGCTATCGAGTTGTGACCGGATATCTGTTGGGGGTAAAAGTCCATTAACTGGAGGAGTGAAAGAAGCCAATGCTGGAGGAACAACTGGTTTGCATTTAATGTTTTTAGGGATAAAGGCGCTGATCATCGAAGATAAACCGATTGATGATACGTGGAGTGTGCTGCTGATCACTCAATCCGGGATCTCCTTCGAACCTGCGGATGGCTTGATAGGGTGCGGTACATTTGAATGTGCACATAAACTGATCGAGAGATATGGCAGCAAAATCGCGGTAGCAGTGATCGGGCAAGGTGGTGAAATGCAGCTGGCTTCCGCCGGCATACAGAATTTCGATAAAGAGAACCTGCCAGCACGGATCGCTGCCAGAGGTGGCTTGGGCGCCGTGATGGGAACCAAGAAGATTAAAGCAATTGTGATCGATGCCAAAGTTGGGCAAAAACCACCCATAGCCCATCCAGAGGAGTATAAACAGACACAAAAAGCGTATACCAAGGCATTGATGGATCACCCACAAACTGGAGTCTATCGAGATTACGGTACCGCCGCCATGGCTCGCATGGCTGACAGCTTCGGAGGATTGCCCACCCGCAATTTTTCAGCTGGGCAATTCGAGGAAGTCGAGACAATCAGCGGTGAATACATGCGTGATGTGATCTTGCAGCGTGACGGAGATGGCGAGCCAACCCATGCTTGTATGCCAGGCTGCACGATTCGTTGTTCAAATAATTATGCCGGCGCAGACGGCAAGACCATCGTCTCGCCACTGGAATATGAGACGATTGGTTTGATGGGCTCCAACCTGGGAATAAGCGACCTAGATAAGATAGCGAAGTTAAATTGGATAGTCAATGACCTGGGCCTTGATTCGATCGAGATAGGGGCTGCATTAGGCGTAGCTGCTAAGGCAGGATTGATGGAATTTGGAGATTACGAACGAGCTACGCAGCTGATTGGAGAGATCAAGCAAAATACTCCGTTTGGGAGGTTATTAGGCAGCGGTGCGACGATGACGGGTAAGGTGTTGGGAGTTGAGCAGGTTCCAGCGGTAAAAGGGCAAGCCATGTCTTCGTATGAGCCGCGGGCGATAAAAGGAACGGGAGTCACTTATGCCACCTCACCCCAGGGAGCCGACCATACCAGTGGGCTGACCATCCGAGCTAAAGTCAACCACCTCGACCCGAATGGACAGGCGGCACTATCACGTACCTATCAGATCACTATGGCTGGCTATGATACGCTTGGGGCGTGTATCTTTGCTGGGTCTGGTTTTGGTGCTGCGCCAGACACGATCCGTGATTTGCTAAATTCAAGATATGATTGGAATGTTGATTCAGATATTTTGCAGGTATTAGGCAAGGAAACCCTGAGGCTGGAGCGCGAGTTTAATCTACGCGCAGGATTTACCAAAGCGGATGACCGCTTACCAGAGTGGATGACACGCGAGCCATTACCCCCGCATAACGTAGTGTTCGATGTATCTGAAGAAGATTTAGACGGAGTATTCAATTGGTAGCCACGAGAGACTAAATATTTTCTTTGAATTAGAAGCATTGATTGTAATTAGCTCCAACTCTAATAATTAGCCGCCAGCATAAATCCTGGCGGATGTTATTTTATATACAAGTAAGTAATCCAATCAAACTAGAAACCGTTCTTTTTTTGAAGTATTGAATACGAAAAGTATTATTCGAATTTACAACATGACTGAAAGCGAATAGCTCCAGCGAAAGATTATAGTAATATCTGATAGTAAAAAAATCAGTCAGAAGTTTTATAATTAACATGAGGGAAAAACATATGACAGATCAAGAATTACATACTCGCCTCGACCAAATCAAACAGGAAATCAATTATCATAATTATCGTTACCACGTGTTGGATTCACCCGTGATCAGCGATTATGAATATGATAAATTGGTAAAAGAATTAAAAGATATTGAATCGGCGCACCCTGACTGGGTCACCCCAGATTCACCGACGCAGAGGGCCGGTGCCGCGCCTCTGGATAAATTTGTCAAAGTACGACATCCTGGGCCAATTCTTAGTTTAGCCAATGCATTTACAGGTGGTGATGTTTTCGCCTGGTTTGAACGCGTGAGCCGGCTGGACGAACGGGTGAGATCTACTGGGTTTGTGGTCGAGCCGAAGATTGATGGATTGACGGTCGTGCTTCATTACCACGATGGGATTTTTGTTCAGGGTGCGACGCGCGGGGATGGAGTGATCGGTGAAGACATCACTGCAAATTTAAAGACTGTGCGCGCATTACCGCTTAAAATACCTATCGAATCCAAAGGACCTAAACCACCGGCTGAAATCGTGGTCCGAGGGGAAGCTTTCATCAATATTAGGGATTTTGAGAAACTTAACCAGCGATTGGAAGAGGCGGGGGAGAGTACGTATCAAAACCCAAGGAACACAGCCGCTGGCTCGCTCCGACAGCTTGATCCTGGGCTTACCGCCACACGCCCATTGACGATCCTGGTTTATGCGATTGTATCTGCCAGTGGGAATACTCCCGCTACACAAAAAGAACGCTTGCAGTATCTGCATTCACTTGGCTTTCCAGTCCCTGAGGCACACTTTTGCAAGACTATTGATGAGACGATTAATGCGTATAATCAAATCTCAGAAAAACGTGATCAATTAGCCTATGAAGCAGATGGAGCAGTGATTAAAATCAATGATCTTACGCTGGCAGAAGGTCTTGGAGTTGTGGGTAAGGATCCGAGAGGGGCAATCGCCTATAAGTTCCAGGCGCGTGAGGTAACCACCGGATTGCTAGATATTGGCGTTAATGTGGGCCGGACTGGTGTTATCACACCTTATGCAATTCTAGAAGCAGTAGAAGTTGGAGGGGTGGTCGTCAGGCAGGCGACATTGCACAATTTTGATTACATACGGGATAAGGATATCCGCATCGGTGATCGTGTGGCACTAATACGCGCTGGTGATGTAATCCCATACGTGATCGGACCTATTGTGGATCTAAGGACCGGGCAAGAACAAACTTATGAACCCCCAACGAATTGTCCCACCTGTGGTCAGACGGTAGAGCATTTTGCAGGGGAAGTCGCCTGGTTCTGCGTGAATACATCCTGCCCGGCGCAATTGATCCGTAATTTGGAACATTTCGCTTCCCGTGGAGCGATGGATATTGTTGGTCTTGGTATAAAAATAGTCGAGCAGCTGGTGGCAGCTAACCTTGTAAAAGATGTCGCCGATATATACTCTCTATCAGAGAAACAGCTGCTGACATTGGAAGGTTTCGCGTCGAAAAAAGCCGAAAATTTGTTGAGCTCTATTGAAGCCTCGAAGAATCGCCCGCTGAGCAGGCTGATCAATGCGTTGGGAATTCGCGGGGTTGGTGAAGTGATGGCAGTCGAATTGGCACATCATTTTGAAGACCTTGATCAGCTCTCGTGTGCTACAATCACCGATCTTGAGAAAATCCAAGGAGTTGGACCAAACATTGCAGTGGCGATCGTGGATTGGTTCAAAAGAGAACCCAATACCAGGGTGCTTGAAAAGCTGCGTCAAGCAGATGTGTGGCCGATTGAAAAGCCTGTGTCGCCCCAGACCAGTGATAAAATGCGCTTGAGCGAGCTCACTTTCGTAATCACCGGCACATTACCAGGGGTTACCCGGGATGAGCTAAAAGACATCATCCAGGAAAATGGAGGAAAAGTCTCCGATTCTATTAGCAATAATACAAGCTATTTACTGGTCGGTGAACAACCAGGTTCCAAACTGGATAAAGCCCGGAAGCTCGGGGTGCCAATCATTGGTCTGGATGATCTCAAAAAGCTGATTGCTAAGTAATCAGATATTATCGCGGGATATAACCGACTGGAACTTCGAATATAAGCAAGCATTCCAATCATGTTACAAATCGTAATCAAACCTGGACGTGAGAAATCTTTATTGCGACGCCATCCTTG
>JBGPBQ010000095.1:0-13295 GCA_041481345.1 Anaerolineae bacterium | reverse complement strand
GGAAGTCGTGCTGCACCTTCCAGCGCACTCCCTGGGGGGAGAGACCGGTAAGCAGGTAGGTGATGGTGAGAGTCTCACCCAGGCGCACCTCACGGAAGAAGTTGGCGGTGAGGGAGGTATAGACCGGACCCACCCCCAATTTATCGAATGCTTCAGGCGAAAGGTCGTGGTCGGTGAAGAAGCGGTAGCGCAGCTCAGCCGCGGCATCGATGTAGGCGGAGTAGCGCACATGTCGGTTGGCATCGATGTCGGTCCAGCGGACTTCGTAGGTCATTGAATAGGCATCCATGGTGTCTGTCCAGTATTATAGATGGGGGGTTGGATTGGTATTAGGAATAATATACACCATTACAAGAGCAAGTCAAGCGGATGAAGATTTTCTGTGATCTTTTCGCTACCTCGCTCACGCAGATCGTTCGCGAGGCTGCGGGCAAAGACCACCCTTGCTAATAAGATGAAAGGAGCAGATTGATTCGTCGGGCTGAACCCACCCTCCTCGCAACAACAGATCAATTTTTCCAAATTCAATTCGGTTTCACAAAATCGAGATACTGGTTCACAACCCTAAAGCCAATGGATTCATAGAGATTACGAGCTGGGGTATTCGAAAAGCCGGTGGAGATGCACACCCGCTCCATCCCATACTCCTTCATCCTGCGCAGACCTTCGAGCAAGACCAGGCGCGTGAGCCCTTGCCGGCGGTATTCTTGGCGTGCCCCGACCGGTCCAAAATCACCGATGCGGTTCAGTGGGTCGATCCAGCCATTCAAATAGGAGGCGATCACCCCATCGGGGGTGACAGTGACGATATCCAGCTCACAGTGGTAGCCCGGGAGGCGCATCAGGCGCGTATAATCGTCGGAGCTGACGTTACCCACCGTCCATGGCAACCATACATCGCGCTCAGCTGCAGCCCGATCTGAAATCTCGCTTAGAGCAAGCTCACGCACCTGGTAGCCAGTTGGTATGGGTAAATCGGGTATCGGCTCGCTTAAGTAGCGAAGCATATTCACCTCGGCGAAACTACCGCGGTAACAGAAGCCGTGTGCTTCCAGGAACTGGATGCGGCTCTCATCATCCTGACGGGAGCCTGAAACCAACTCACCGCCCCACAGGTTTGCATCATTCTTGCGGAGTCGGGTGAGAAATATTTGCGCCCATTCAAACGCCTCATCCTCTATGCCGGTCCATTCATACTTCGGCAGCACCTGCCAATCAAAAGACGGGTCTTCACCCAGCATGGCATAGGCGACCAATCCGCCTTCAGTATCATGCCAGAGGCGGATGTGCTCCCGTGGATCCAGGTGGCATAAAACCATAAAGTAGTTCCACAGCTGCTCGCCGACATGCGCATAGTGCCAATCGTTGGTATGTGAGCGTGCTTGCATGAGCATATTCAGCATATCGTGCAAGTCAGCTTCGTTTTTGTAGAGACGGGAGGATAAGGAGTCAGAGGTAGGGATGTTCGAAGGCATGGGTATCATGGAGTAATTATAAGGCTGAAGATAGAGTTTTTAATAAAGGGGCACCGGGGAGGAATTTATGATATTCCTCCCCTGCGCCCCTATAGTCGTTTGGTCGGAGTTCGTGTTGACCGTTGAATTCGGTGCCAAGATATATCGAATAACCCCGAGCTATGAATCAGGAAACCAACCGTTATGGCGCGCAGGTGGTCAAGTCGTCGACCTGGGTCATGTGGACGTCCGCCAACACTTTTTCTCCCGGATCGACCTCAACCGCAGTGACAGAAAAAGGAATACTATAATTGACCTGTTCCTGAGACTGATCAATCTGGATGACTTCCTGCTCGGACTTTCCGTCATTGGCGTTGAGCTGAATTTCCAGCGGAATGGTATATACTTGCCCACTGCTCGACTGGCATACCTGTACGGTCACACTGCCGGGTTGAGCGGTCCAGGTGACATGCAGGTTAGGAATGCCTGTGCCATAAACCCACTGCTGGAAAAAGGTGGTCAGATCCATCCCACTAACATCCTCAACGACTGCTTGCAAATCGGCGGTGGTGGCATTGCCCCCGGCGTAGCGCCGATAGTACTCCTGCAGAAATTTGGTGAAATTCTGATTTCCGATTTTCTGCCTTAGCATGTGAAAGACCCAGGCTCCTTTACCATAGGTATTGCTCCCATACATGTCCGAGGTCAAGGGCTGGTTCAGAGGTTGATCGGTCTGGTTACCAGCTTTGGTCAGAGCACCTTCCAAATTATCCATCATGGTTGGAATATCGACATACCCTTGGTAGTCCAGCCACCTCGCCATTAAGTAACTTGCCAACCCTTCTTTGAGCCACACTTCGTTCCAGCTTGACAGACTGACGCTATCACCAAACCATTGATGTACCATTTCATGCGCAAGCAAGACCTCTGCGGTTTGATCCAACATCCATCGACGGTCGACCAACCCCATGGTTTGGGTTTCCTCCCCAAAACTTGCCTGGTCGTCATTGTTCATAACGATGACATATCCAAACTCGGTAAAGGGGTAAGGTCCGATTAGTTTCGAGTAGTACTCCAGCATACTCTGCGTCGTTGCAAGCTCAGAAGAGAAATCAAAATCTCCCGCGATAATGTAATGGCGGATTTTTACATTACCGACTGCTGTAGCATCGATACGCTTGTAATCCCCAACCACCACAGTTGCGAGGTAGGTTGCCATGGGCGCTGGCTCTGACCAAATGAAGGTGTCTTGTTTTTCCGACGAATTGGTTTGGAGTAAACTCCCATTCGCGACAGCGGTAAAACCTATGGGAACCGTCAGATCGAACCGGTACTCAGCCTTATCTAAAGGGTGGTCGTTACACGGGTACCAATTATGCGCTCCGTCGGGTTCAGCAAAGGCCTAGGTTATATTTTTCCCTTTAAAAGTTCGCAAACCCAGGGGAGCAACATGTACATACGATGACTCTACCGATGCAACCTGACCATGATAACTCACCCGAACCACCAGGTCCTTCCCCACAGCGAAGCTTCTCGGTAAATCTATATACAGCTTATTGGAGCTGCGGTAGAAGGGCGCGTATTGGTTGCCCACCTGTACACCATCGACCTGGTATCCAATGAAGTCCAGACTCATCCAATATAGATTATCGAGTGTAACCAATGAGGATATGGTCACGGTGGCGGTAATCGCATCGAGCTGACTTGAAAATTCCATGGCGAGGTTATACTGCTGGACGTCATAACCGGTGTTCCCGAGGGTGGGAATGTAAGCATCCCCGATTGAATCGAGGCCAGAAACCCCTTTGGGTGGTTGGGGAGTCATTTCGCTCAGCGGTTTTTCAGGATTGGGAGTGACGGTGGAATGCTCGAGGTTAAGTACCCCGCAGCCTGCCAGCAGCATGGCAAGCAATAAAACCGGAAACAGCTTCGAGCTCATTGCACCTCCAAGAGATGGCATAATTTGTGAAATTTTTAGCCAATAGGTTGTACTTAACCACCCACGGGCTCAGATTATGGAATCAGATTGGATCGAACCCTCATACTATACCCTCTTAGGTGCATGAGTCAAGTTTTTGCGTCAGCCGGCTGACTGTAACTCGATCACCTTCAGCAATCTCCGGGCTGCCTTGCGTACAACAGATCGATCCGAAGCAGAATATTCAGCCGCAATAACCCTCAGCTCGTCGCGCTTGGAGGGTAAAAGTGGCGCAGCATTGGCTAATCCTTGTAAAGCGTGCCCGGCTTGCTTGCCATTCCATAAAGTGAGCATTTCCACCAGGTAAGGGTAAACACATACCGCAGCAGACTTGCCGGTGGAGGCGTAATTCGCGAGCGTATCGGTGGCGTGGTCGCGCACAATGACGCTGGCATCATTACGGTTCAGCTGTACCAAGGTGGGGACCAAGGATGTGATGCTGGCGTGTGAGGAGCTGGCGATGAGAGCCAGGGCATGGGTGGCTTCCCAGCGGACGCGGGTATTCTTGTGGATCAATAACACCGATAAAGCCTGGGCATATGATACGACCAGGGCAGGATCTTCTTGTGCCACCAGGGTGAGCACCTCGGCACAGTCACCTACCAGCGCGAGCTCGGGAGCCTGGAGACCTTCAGCGATCTGATTGAGCAGTTGGGGATCGTTCAAGCATTGGCGCACAACCTCACGGTTCGATGCCTCGGTGCGGTCACCCACCTGGGAGGAGAGTTGAGTAAGAATGGATGTGTACAAGGTAAATTATGCCCCTCCCATCCAGCTGGAGATGCAGCCAAATTAATAGAAGAGATGAATTAATCTTGACCGGCGAACCTCTGCTGCCACATCTGGACGGTGAGCTCGATGTGACCTAGATGGGTACCGGTATGTTCCAGGGCATGTAACAGCGCCCAAGAAACCGAAACCTGGGTGCCATTGCGAGGGTGCAGGCGCATCGCCTCCAGGTCAGGCAGGCGCAACCCCTCAAAGGAAGACCGGAGGTAGGCTTCGGTATCATTCAGCCGGCGGACGAGATCCTGCTTGCGCACACCCTTAACCAGGAACTCAGCATCGCGGTTGCGATTGGACGGATCCTGCATAACCACATCCCCGATCAAAAAACGTTCGGCGCCGGTGAGATGGACGATGATCACAGTCACCGAATTCATTTCGTCGCCTGGTTTCCAATCCAATGCTTCGGAAGGAAGAGCATCCAAACCATTGAGGATTGCAACATGCAGCTCGTGGAACCTGTCAGCAAGCGCTTCATAAAAAAGTAGCATCTTATTCCTCCACTGAAGATAGTTCATCGTTCATAAATTTCCTCCTGGGAACGGTTATTATCGGATAATGCTTGTCGTTATTCTCGGATAGTATTTTATCGCCAAAGGATAACCATATTTGCCTAACGTTCGGACCGAAAAATTATGAGCTTACAGTAGGTGCGAGAAAAACATCGTACCTACGAAGCGGTTTTTAAAACCTGTATGGTAGGATAAGCCTATGAGGCTTGGGTTGGATGGATCTGGACACAAAACCCGGTTAGTCTTCTTCTACCACCGATGCGATGGCAGAGCTGATCTCCTGGATGGTCTCTAAGGCGTGGTTCTGCATGGCGTGGTATACCACCAGCTCATTGATCTTTTGGTTGGCCGCTCTACGCTCATCACGCAAGAATATAAGATCCAACAACCCACAGGCACACACCAGGCTAAGGAAAGCGATCTCACGCGGGTGAGCGTCTTCCTGGGCAAGGACGATGCCGCGCAAGAGCTTAATCACAGAGTATTTGGTGGAGGCTTTAACTTCCGGATGGATATGCGAGGGGACAACCCACAACAGGCGGTCATCCTCTTGGGTCAGGATCTCTTTTTGGATCAGGCTGGCAGTGATTAACTTCTGGAGTTTCTCCGGTTTAGGGTTGAGGTTATTGATCCAGTAACCAAACTTGCGGTCCTTCTCAGATTCTTTCAATGTGGTGATGACGTCATCCAGGATGGAATCATTCGTTGGAGTATTGTCTTCCAGCTTAAGGCGGTGGTTGGGGGCTGTACAAATTTTCTCGGCGAATGCCAGCTCAGCTAACATTGCCCCAGCAAGACCTGGCTTTAAGGATTCGATGGCAGAACGGATGAAAATACCTTTTTCATCGTGGATTGCGAGCAGCTGGAGTTCTTCGTATAGAGTGAGCATTCGATAATCCTTTCCCCGGTAGATCGTTTTAGAGGTTAATAATTATACACTGATATGAGCAGGATTCGCGTAAAGCTGAATTCAATCCTTTCAGCTTATGATTATCTAACGGTATTCTCATTGATCAAAAGTATAATCTAAAATAATCGAGTGATTCAGCGATCAAGCTGTATTGTTCGATATCTTCAAGGGCTGCAATCTGATCACCGCCTTTCACGTTGAAATATGCTTTTCAATGGTTGTCCCTACAGAAATTCCAGAAGGGCAGCATACCTAAGGGGACATTTTATGCAGATAAAGATAATAATTTAGATACATGGGAGGTAAAATCGATGGCTAATTTTGTGCTTATTCACGGAGCATGGCATGGAGGCTGGTGCTGGAAAAATGTGGCTGGATCATTGAGAGCAGCCGGACATGATGTATTTACCCCGACCCTTACCGGCCTTGGAGAGCGAGCACATTTATTAAGCCCAGATATCGGCCTGGAAACGCATATACGGGATGTAATTGGCGTACTGGAATACGAGGACTTACAGGATGTGATCCTGGTGGGGCACAGTTATGGCGCAATGGTTATTTCAGGAGTTGCGGAAAAGTGCACCGACCGTCTTAAGCACCTGGTTTACGTAGATGCATTCGTGCCAAGTGATGGACAATGGATGGCTCAATATTTTTCGCCCGCGGCTGTAGAAAGTTTCAAAGAAAGATCTCTCCGGGAAGGAAAAGGTTATGGAATACCGCCACCTCCGGCAGAGATGTTCGGTATAACGAGCCAGGAGGACCTCGCATGGGTTCGACCAAGATTGGGCCTGCAACCGCGTAAATCATTCTATGATCCGATCCACCTTTCCAATCCTATGATCTCACAGATGCCACACACCTATATCTACTGTAAATATCCCGGATCCTTAGTAGAGCAAACTGCGAATCAAATTCGAGCTGATAAAAATTGGCAGTACATGGAATTAGTGTCAGGTCACGATGCAATGATCGTTGAGGCGGAAAAGCTGGCAGCTTTATTATTAAGTATCGCGGCGACGTCTTGAGGTAAGTGAAGATATATTGCACAGAATAAATCACATTCAGGCAGAAAAGCTGGTATTACAAATAAAACTCCCCTCTCTGGTTTTAACAATTTGGGAGTATGAGAGGGGAGTAATAATCAAAATATAGTACGACTATACGTATTAAATCTATATATACAGGTCGCGGCGGTTATACGTCAGGTAAGCAGCCACCACGCACACGACGATGATCGCGGCAGAGAGAAGCAGGTAGGCTCCGCTCAACGCACCACTTCGGAAGAGCTCACTGGCATCAAAATACTTAAATGGGGTGAAATATTTGAGGAAATCCAGGTTCTTCTGCAGACCGGAAAGTATGGACAGGAAGTAAGCCACCAGGATGATGGCTATGGCGATCGAGCTGGAGCGTTTGTATTGTTTCATGACACACCCCAGTAGCAGACCAATCGCCAGGAATACCAGCTCAATCACGAACATTCCTTCCATCTCGACGGTGAGAAAATTATAGAAAGCCTGGTCGGGCTTATAGTTCTGCGCCACTCCGATGGAGATTAACGCAGTAACCAACATGAACACAATGCAGTTGACCAGGGCAGCCAGCACCTTGGCAGTGATGACTTTGGAGCGTGTGACTGGCAGAACGAGCGAAAATTCGACCGTCTTATTACGCTCTTCTTTGGAGATGGCATCACTACCCCACATGGCGGCGGCGATGGCTCCCAGCAAGGCAAAATAGATGAACATGATGCCATAAAAGCCGCTTATCGTGGTCAGGTTAAAAGCACGCAGACTCAGGGCATCAACATACGCAGCAGGCAGGGAATCCAGGATTTTCAATAATTCTGGGTTGTTGAAATAGGCTGAAAATTTGGCAACACCCCCCAGGATGAGCAGCGCCATAATCACGCACCAAATGATCAGCGATTTTAGGTTAGCTTTCAGCTCACGGCGAAAAATGTTCATATCGAATCTCCTTAGGATACAGCGGGAATGTCGCGGCGGAGATACAACCAATAACTCACTGCCAGCGATACTATAATGACCGCCACATCAAGCAAGACCAGCGGGGTATTATAGGCTACATGCTGGATAATATAGTTCGGATCAAAGTGCTTGAAGGCGGTAATGGTCTCCAGCACCGAAACGCCCTCCAGCCCACTGAAAGCACTCAGCACATACATCCCAAAGCCCAACCCGAGGGCATACGGAGTTACGCTGCGCACACGTTTGACCAGCAGTGAGATGACCAGCCCAAGGCTCAAGAAAAACAGCTGGAAGACCAGGAGGCTGAGTAAAAGTAAAATGAGTGTGTGCGTATCGTATGGGCGGTCGGCATTGAAGAGCATGAAGGCGGCGATACTGCTCACCCACACAACCACATCGGTAATGACCAGGCTGGTAATGGCCGCCAGCAATTTGCTGTTTAGAATCTGCGCACGGCTGACGGGTTTACTCACCAGGAAATCGGCAGTAAGATCGGTTTCTTCTATAGAGACAAGCCCGAAGCCGTAGTTACCTGCCTGAATCGCAATGCATAGCTGGGTGAACAGGAAGATGAAACTGAAGAATCCTAATACGGAGGATAAATCCACCTGATTCAGCCCAAAAGCGGCCAAAAGCGCGGGTGGGAATTTCGACATGGTTTCATTTAGCAATGCTGCCTGATCTGCAAAGCCAGGGAAAATTGAGAAGAAAATGAGGATGATCGCCACTAATGCGATCGACCAGGTTATGACCGATTTGAGACGGGAGCGGAGCTCGTATAAATATATTGTTGCGCTCATGGTGTGTGCCTATTCGTAGTAATGCATGAAGATTTCTTCCAGCGTCGGCTCCTCGATGGTTAAATCGTTCACCTGTACACCGCTGATCTTTTGCAGCACTGAATTAATATCACCTTTGAAGAAGAAGTGCACCATGCCATCTTCAGTTTGCAAATTAGTCACACCAGGCAGATTGAAGGCAGCCGGATCCAGATTCTCAGCCATCACGCGCACCTTTTTATAGTTGTTTTGCTGCAAGGAGCGGATGTCTGAAATCTCGGCGATTTTCCCCTCGCGGATGATACCCACCCGGTTGCACAGGCGCTGGACTTCACCCAAGATGTGGGACGAGAAGAAAACCGTAACACCGCGGGTATTCTCTTCGCGGATCAGGTCGAAAAACTTGCGCTGCATGAGCGGGTCGAGCCCGGCGGTCGGCTCATCCAGGAATAGTAATTTTGGACTGTGCAGCAAGCCCTGGACAATGCCAACTTTCTTTTTGTTGCCGTAGGAAAGGTCGCTGATGCGCCGGTTCATCTCCAGCTCCATGGTTTCAGACAGCTTGTGCAAACGCTCGGTGCAATCACAGTCATAAAAGCTAGCAGAATACTTCAGCAGGTCTATTACCTTCATGCCCTCATAGTAATATACTTCCGAGGGCAGATAACCTATATCGCGCCTAATTTCCGGTCCATGAGTGACCACGTCTTTACCAAAAACTTTAGCGCTCCCGCTAGTGGGGTGAATCAGCGATAGAAGCAGACGAATGGTGGTGGATTTACCAGCACCATTTGGACCGATGAAACCGAAAATTTCAGCCTCTTTCACATCGAAAGATACGTCCACGATGCCACGTGCTTTTCCGTAATATTTAGTGAGATTGTTTACTTCGATGACGCTCATAGAATCACTCCTTTGAAATAATGGAGAGTGGAAACCACTCTCGTAGAATAGCTGTATCGAAAAGGGGCAGCGAGCCAGGGTCAGCCCCGAGGATGCGTTCCACTGCATCCTGGTGGGAGGCGGTCAACGTTTCCAGGTTCTGGAGAGACCCAGGTTCCGGCTCTGCTTGGAGGATCAGCGGGACCAGGTTGTCCCCAAAGCTTTGCAGCAGGGAAAAAATAATCCCACTGGCCTGGGCGGGAAACGCTGTGTGAAACACCCCCTCCTCAACGCCCTGGCAGATGATGCTGGTAATCAGGGGCTCGACGAGTGGGATCACCGCCGATTGCGTCTTCAGGCGCAGGACGGCATTCTCGTCAGCATACCAGACTTTCACCAGGCGCATCAGGTATTCCTTGCGGTCGGTTTTCCAGCGCGACGCCACGTCAAAAACGCGGCGCAGTTTTTCTACCGCGGCGAGGTGCTCATCCTGGGCAATGGGGACCAGGATTTGCACGCCCTGCTGCGACATGCGCTCGATCAAAGCTTCCAACAGGGTCTGCTTCGAGTCAAAGTAATGGTAGAAGGCACCCTTGGATATCTTCAGCTCTGCCAGGATATCGTGGATCGACATCCCTTCGTAGCCCCTGGTGTAGACCAAGCGCTGGGTTGCGTCCAGGATCTCACTCCGGCGCATTTCATATTCTTCTTTGTTGACTATTCGTGCCATCTTTGTACTCTTTAATAAACCGACCGTCGGTTTATTAACAATCATTTTATTACGGATAACTGGAAATGTCAACCGTTTATGTATTGCTGTTTCTGTTAGGTTGGGTTGAGTCAACCGGGATAGTTGGGTTTCTACATAGAATTGTCCAATCGGAAGGTGGGTCAACCAAATTGGACCAAGAATTTATTACACGAATTGCAGCTCTAGTGTCCTATCCTCGGTTCAGAGGATAACTATTTGTATATCTTGGTGTTAATAATTGCGATGATCAATATATCTTGCAAGTATTCCAATCGAACAACCTGGATCCACGATTTTTTGGATGAATGAACAGGGAAATTCAGGGAGGAAGGAGGAGCTGACAACAACTTGTATTGAATAATAATAAGGGTATTACTGAATCATCAATACATACCCATATCGTGCAACTATTCTTTGAATCAAATATTAATTCTCTCGCTAAGGAGGAAGTTTTATGAAACTTAACATTTTCATGATGATTGCAGCGGTTGTTGCGCTTGTATTTGGTCTTGGATTCATCGTGCTACCGGCTTCGTCGTTGCAGCTTTATGGGACATCCACAAATCTGACTGGTGAATTTTTAGCCCGTTACCTCGGAGCCGCATTAATTGGACTGGCATTCGTGATCTGGCTTACCAGGAATGCAGCACCTTCCGAAACCCGTAAGGGATTACTGACAGGGCTGTTCGTCACTATGGTGCTCGGTTTCGTGGTTGCCCTGTATGACAAGTTTGCAGGAACTGGCAATGCCCTTATCTGGCTAAATGTGGTTATCTATCTGCTGCTGGCAATCGGTTTTGGATATTTCGCTTTTATGAAAACAGATTAGTAAAATAGAATCGTTCATTCTAACTTCCCGCCAAACAAAGCATGGCGGGAAGTTTTTTACAAATAGGTTATAGCTGTCCATAAATAGAACAGGATATCGATATTGGCAAAAGGATTTTATTATATATTATCAGACGAAGGGCAATTACCATTGCCCAACTCACGATATTGCTCATGGGAGTATCTCGTTTATAAAAGATGGCATAGATTTGCGAATGATACCCCCTCCCACCTCCCCCAAATCCCACAAGGCGGGATTTAGGGGAGAAGTAAATAATAGACCTGACAGTAGGTGTTAGAAAAACATTGCACCTGCGAAGCGGTTAGGAAAACCTGGAAGGTGTTGTGGTTGCGATATTATTGGTCTGGACTGGTTGACCAATTGCGGTGATGTACCAACACAAGGGTTAGTTTTACTTTTTGGGTGAGGAAGCTTTTCTCAGGTTTGCATACGCCAGCAACCCAATCCCTGCCACAATGGCGATGCCACCGTAGATCGCCCACTGACTCTGTCCAGTCATCACGCTGCCACCAATGACGTTGATGCCCTGTAAGAACCAGATTACGCCCACAAGGATAATCAAAACAGCCAGGATACTCAAGAAGATTCTCATGATTACCGATCCTTTCAAAAAGTGACGGGCCAGTATATATCAATGTTGTGGTAATACCGACCCAAATCTCAGCATCATCATTCCAAATAATACGAAAAAGCAGTCAAATTAGATGTTTACCGTGCCCCTAAAGTGGCTATTCGCAAGGCATTCTTGACAGACTTAGCGGTTGATTTTGCAGGTATGCTGAAAATACCACCAGGCGGAGGATATCCGGTTATTTATCAAAGCAATCTGTGCTCGCCTTATGAACAAAATTGGCCGATAAAAGCTCATACCTGAAACTGAACCGACCTGGGATAAACGTGTGCCGGTGTCGGCTCCAGCAAGGATTACACGTGCTGCATCGTAGACTAAGGAAATGAGCGCCCTGGTGTAAGCAGCTTTAACAGCTCAGGCTCAAACTCTAGATAAGCCTCGTCCGCTGTAGCATCCAAGGCGTCCAGCGTCTTGCTGAAGAAATTGCGGGCGGTGCACGTCAGGACCACATTCAAGATGTCTTCATCGGTAAGCCCAAACCGGCGTAATTCGTCCATATCGTCCTGGCTGATTTGCTGACTGTTAACGGTAACCTTCTGAGCAAAAGACATGAGGGCAACCTCTTCATCAGTTAGACCGGCGTGGCGGAAGTCCTTTACAATGGCAATCAGCTGATCAGCGCTGAAGAAATTTTTGCGGAGCAACGCTCCGTGAGCAAGCATTCAGTACGTGCATTGCAGCTGCATGGCGGTGGCAAAAGTCACCAGCTCAAAACGCCGCAATCTCATCTTGGAGCGGACCGCGCCGATCAGCTTCTTCCAGCCATCATATGCTTCGGGGTTTAAACTGAAAGCTTTGGTGTAGTTGGGAACATAGCCATTGCTTTTCTTCTCGGCTTGATACCATTCCTGAAGCAGGTTATCAGCCTGTTCCTCCGGAATTGTCTTGATGAATGCCATAATTTACCTCCTATGGTTCCTTACGTTATTCTTTACAAGGTGTTTTTTGAGGCTATCCCATGATAATCGATAAATTGAACCGGTGCCAGGCATTCCGGATACAGAACATCGGCGAACTTCTTTACCTCAGCTGAGGCGGAGTGTTGGTTGTGTGCGTCTTGATCGCAGAAGATGAAGATGTGTACGAAACGGGTGGGATGTTCCTGGTCCTGTCAGACATCATAACGCAGCGTGCCAGGTTCATTCGACCGAACGTAAGCCACAAACTCGCGTATGGCAGCCTTCGCCCGCTCCATCGCCTCTGTATGAATTTCGTAGTGTGCCAGCTGCTGGATCTCACCAATTATGTCTTCTGAGCCAGCCATAAAATCCTCCTTTGAGCTAACAGTATTGCGTCCCCGGTATTGTTTCGTCGAGAATTTCCTCCCTCACCGAAGCAACCTTTGCGACCACAATACGCATTATAAACCTTTTTAGGACTAATTATATCATTTTTATGTGGTTATTATTGATTAGGGCGATGAACTTTAAACCCCCTACTTTCTCTCCGTAAGAATCCTTTTTAAGTTATCCGTGTAACCAGGCTTACTTCCGGCACTTCAGAGGCGTTTTTTAGTCGCACAACTATCCAATTATGAGAAATCTTAAATCTTCTTAAACCCCTTGTGGAATAGAACATATGTGCTATAATGTTATCAGAACCCCTGGCACGGGCAGTGCGAAGTAAGACTTCCGCTCACCCGTGCCACTTCTTTTAAACGCCATTGGGCAGCTCCGCATGCTGCCTGGATCCCTCCGGCGCCCTCCCTTGCCAGGGAACGAAGGCACTGTAACATCGCAACCCACCCGTGCCAGGGGTTCACCCTCCAATG
>JBGPBQ010000094.1:0-13324 GCA_041481345.1 Anaerolineae bacterium | reverse complement strand
CCAATACCCGACTGGTCGTGAGTGTGGCAAAAAAATATATCGGGCGCGGGGTGGCCTTCCTGGATCTGATCCAGGAGGGTAATCTGGGCTTGATGAAAGCTGTCTCGAAGTTTGAGTACCAGCGCGGTTTCCGCTTCTCCACCTATGCCACCTGGTGGATCCGGCAGACGATCACACGCTCGATTGCGGACCAAAGTCGCACCATCCGCATCCCGGTGCACATGACCGACCGCCTACGAATGATGTATAAAGCGGCGCATAAGCTGGAACAAAGATATGGAAGGCCTCCCACCCAGGAGGAGCTGTGTCTCGAAATGGGAGTCGGTCACGATAAACTGCGTTGGATGATCGAGGTCGCCCGCATCCCGGTCTCACTGGAAAGCCCGGTGGGGGATGAGGACGATACTGAGCTGGGGATGTTCGTCGAAGATACGATCACCCCTTCTCCATCGCAAACCACCTATGAAAACATGCTGCGAGAACGAGTCGACCAGGTGCTTTCCACGCTTTCACCCCGTGAAGCCCGGATTTTACGCCTGCGCTTTGGGCTGGAAAATGGGCACCCATACACGCTGGAGGAAGTGGGGCACAAGTTTGGGCTAACCCGTGAGCGCATCCGCCAAATTGAAGGCAAGGCACTACGCCGGCTGCGCCACCCTTACCGGGCAAGGCTACTACGCGAATATCTGTAACGGCTGATTACTACACGCTTACCCGCCGATTAAATCTTGACAAAAGCCCCCCATCCGTTTAGACTTATTTTGGTAATCTGAAAGGTTGGCTGAATGAACGCAAGCATTTACAACCCAATGGCGATGTCCATGAGCATGATGGAGACCGTTCAACGCGCTTGGGCAGCCAGCTTTGAGGGTGATCAATAGTCACCTTAAGATAAATCATCGAGGGCTGCCCGAACCAGGGCAGCCCTTTTTTATGCAGGTTAATACCAGAGACCGATAATAGTTTTATAAAAAGGAGGACAATATGTCAAATAACATTCTCATCGCCATCGCCTGGCCATACGCCAACTCACAGATACACGTGGGGAACATCACCGGGTCGCACCTGCCAGGTGATATTGTGGCGCGTTATCATCGCCTTAAGGGCGACCGGGTATTAATGGTCTCTGGCACCGACTCGCACGGCACCCCCGTCACGCTGCGCGCAGATGCAGAGGGCAAGCCCGTGGAGGAGGTGTACCAATTTTTCCACAACCAGTTCCTCGAGCTGTTCCAAAAAGCTGGCATCAGTTACGACCTGTTCACCAGCACGCATACTGAAAATCACTTCAAGGTGGCGCAGTGCATGTTCCTGGCACTGAACGAGAACGGCTTTCTTTATACTGAGTCGCGCCCGCAGTGGTATTCTCCGGCAGCCAAGCGTTTCTTACCCGATCGGTATGTGGAGGGCACCTGCTACATCTGTGGTTTTGAGGGGGCACGCTCGGACCAATGTGACAATTGTGGAAACGTGCTCGAGCCGGAGAAACTGCTCAACCCGCGCTCCAAGCTGGATGGTTCCACACCCGAGCTGCGCGAAACCAAGCATTATTTCCTCGATCTCTCCAAATTAGAGCCTGAGGTGGAAAAGTTCCTGCACGACCGACAGAATTACTGGCGCGAGACCGTGGTGGGTCAATCCCTGGGGCAGATCGACAGCGAGGGTCTGCGCCCGCGCCCGATCACGCGCGACCTGGATTGGGGCATCCCGGTGCCGGTGGATGGCTGGGAAGGCAAATGTATCTACGTTTGGTTTGAGGCCGTCATCGGTTATCTCTCCGCCACTATCGAATGGGCGCAGATCACCGGTCAGCCTGAGGCCTGGCGTGATTGGTGGACCGATCTCTCAGCTAAAACGATTTACTTCATCGGGAAGGATAACATCTTTTTCCACGCCACCATGTGGCCGGCGCAGCTGAAAGGGGCGGGGACGGAATTCGTCAGGATATTCACAGAGGAAGACGGTGCGCCGCTCAATTTGCCCTATGACGTGCCTGCCAACGGGTTCATGAACCTGGAAGGAAAGAAAATATCCGGCAGCCGCAACTGGGCCATCTGGGGTCTGGATTTCCTCTCACGCTATGACGCAGACGCGCTGCGCTTCTATTTGACGATCAACATGCCCGAATTCCATGATTCCGATTGGGATTGGGATGAGTTTATCGCTCGCAATAACAATGACCTGGTGGCAACCTGGGGCAATCTGGTTAATCGGGCTCTGCCATTTGCGTTTAAGCATTGGGATGGACAAGTACCTGACCCGGGTGAGCTGCGCCAGATTGATAAGGATATCATTGCGGCGGTTGAAGCCGGTTTTCAAACGGTTGGTGAGCATTTGGAAGCTGTCCGCCTGAGGGCTGCCCTCGGCGAAGCCCTGCGTCTGGCGAAGGAAGGCAACAAATACCAGGAGGCGACTTCGCCCTGGCATGAGATCAAGACCGATAATGCTGCGGCAGCTAAATCAATCTATACCGCTCTGCGAGTGATCGACTCACTCAATCTTTTGTTCGCCCCGTTCCTCCCCTTCAGCAGTGAACGCTTGCATACTTACCTGGGTTACACCCAGCCGCTTTTTGGTGAGCAGTATATCGAAGCGCAGAGTGATAAGCTGGGAACTCATAATACCCTGCGCTACCGCCCGCCACAAACAGGAGGTCGTTGGGAGCCATCCAGCCTGCAGCCCGGTCAGCGCCTGGTGCAGTCGGCACCGCTGTTCAAAAAGCTGGAGCCAGCGTTGGTTGAGGATGAACGGAAGCGGATGGGCAAGCTCGGTCGGGACTAACGCACTTTTTACTTTCAACAGATGAGATGAAAGGTATAATCCTGTCCGATAGGGAGGCGTTAACTGATGGCCAGTCCCGTTATAACCGACAAGCTCAGCAAGACCTACGAGGTGCGCGCTCGTAAAGGTCTATTTAAATCTGAACATCGCTCGGTTGAGGCGCTGAAATCGGTCACCCTGGAAGTCAACCAGGGAGAGGTTTTTTGGTTACTCGGTCCGAATGGCGCTGGGAAGACCACCCTGATTAAAATATTGACCACCTTGCTGCTGCCCACCAGCGGTAGCGCCTGGATCAATGGATATAATGTCACCCAGGACGAGAATAAAGTGCGCGGCAGCGTCGGCTGTATGTTAATGGGCGAGCGGGGGCTGTATTGGAAGCTGACCGGGCGCGAAAACCTGGAATATTTTGGAGCCTTGTACCACCTGGATCCAACTGCCCGTAAGAAACGCTCCAATGAAATCATTGATCTGCTCAAGCTGGGCGAGATTGCTGACCGCATGGTGGAATCCTACTCCTCCGGTCAGAAGATGAACCTCGCCTTCGGCAAGGCGTTGATCAATGATGCTCCTTTACTGGTGTTGGATGAGCCGACCAATACGCTTGACGTCCCCTCGGCGAGCGAATTACGCGCCATCGTCCGGAAGTTGAACCAACAGGGCAAAACGGTCATTTATACTACCCATATCATGTCTGAAGCAGAAACCCTGTGTGATCGGGTCGCTATCATCGATCGCGGTGAGCTGCTGGCATTGGGCACCGTGGAGGAGCTGAAGACCTCGCTTCAGCGCGAAGAGGTGACACATATCGAAGGTGTGATCCCGTCTCGAGCGGCAGAGGCGGTGCGATCCATCCCATCCGTGGTGCGTGCCACGCGCACGGCTCAAGATGGCGGAGCCCTGCTCACGGTGGTGACTGCCAGTGGTCTGGAAATCTTACCCCAGCTGATCGAGGCGCTCACCCATTCAGGGGCGGTGATCCAGAAAATTACTCCTGAAGAGCTTACGCTGGAGGACGTCTTTATCGCCAAAACCGGGCGGACCTTGGCGGAAGATACCCGCCTTACCAACAACTAAGAGGCTCCTGATGAGTCTTCGCAGCAATTTATCCGCCCTGTTCGCCAGCTTCCGCATGCGCCTGACAACCATCACGCGCTACCCCGGTCAGCTGGTCATGGACATCCTGATCCCGATCGTATTCGCCTACATGCCCATCCTGCTCGGACGGGCATCGGGGTCCAACTCCGCGCTGGTCTTTGCATCCAATACAGGCACCACCAACTATACTGCCTACATGCTGATAGGCAGCAGCGTTTTTACCATGGTCAATTTTGCCTTCTGGCATGTGGCTTACTGGCTGCGCTGGGAGCAGGAAGCCGGCACGTTGGAAGTGTTGTATCTTGCGCCGACTCACCGCCTATGGGTAGTCGGTGGCACGGCGCTATACAGCTGCCTGCGGGGTATATTTTCTGCATTGGCGGCTTATATACTGGGATCCCTGATTTTTAATGTCAGCCCATTCCAGGGTGAGGTGCTTTTGGCATTGGTATTCATTGTGGTGGGGATCATACCGTTATACAGCCTGACCCTGGTATACGGAGCAATCATCCTGAAAGTCAAAGAGGCTAATGCACTGGTCAACCTGATGCAGTGGGGAGTGAGTTTTTTCATGGGCATCTTTTTCCCGATTGCCATCTTTCCGCCCGTACTTAAGGCGGTGGCATTACTTTTTCCACCCACCTGGATGACCAACGGCGTCAGAGCGGCGCTATTGGGCGTGGGTTTTTTCTTTAATTCCTGGTATCTCGACCTGGCGGTTTTATGGGGGTTCCTGCTGGTGACACCCATGTTCGGTTATTGGGTCTTTACCCGCACGGAAAAGAACGTCCGGCGGAACGAGGGAATGGGTCAGTTCTAAGTGAAATCAGACTATTATGGATTAGCTTTTTAGTATTATCAGATCAAGATGGAAACCTCTCAATTCCTAAACCACTTGAAAGCTGAATGGGGCGCCTTCCGAGCCATGACACGTAAGGAGCTGATCATCATGGCGCGTTATCCAATCAACTTTGTCGCCTCATTCGGCCAGACCTTTTTGATCGTGGCGATTTTTACCCTCGGTGGGAGCATGTTCTTCCGCGCCAATCCCGCAGCAGCTGGCACCCTACCGGCTGGAGTAAGCGGTGGTAACCCGTCTGGGGTGGTGGTATATGGCTTTATTCTATTTATGTTCATGAGCGATACCTTGTGGACGATTGGCTATAACATCCGCAACGAGCAGGTCCAGGGGACGTTGGAGCAGCTGTATCTTTCTCCTTCCAGCAAGTTTGCCAGCCTGATTGCCCGCGTCACCAATACGCTGGTCTGGACCAGCCTGCTCAGCTTTACCGCAGCAGCGTTGATGACGCTCATGATCGGGAAACTGCCGGTTGAAAACCCATGGCTGGGATTATATCTGCTCGTGATGACCCTGGCGGGAACGTTTGGGATAGGCTTCGCCTTCGCCGCACTGACCCTGCGAATTAAAGAGACCGCTCAGACTGTGGCTAACTTCCTCCAGTTTGCATTGCTCGTGCTATGCGCCAACTTTTTCCCCTTCTCGGCGTTACCCCCATTTATTTTAACCATCTCTCACTTAATTCCACCGGCTTATTCAGTGGATGCTTTCCGCACGGCGATGATGGGTTTCCCGCCTGGTTACCCGGAGCTGGCACCATTCCCAACCGAGGTCATCATTGTCACACTGTTTGGCCTGATCATGCCTCCGCTGGGTTATCTTCTCTATAGGCGAGCTGAGACTTACGCCCGCAAGCGCGGCAGTCTTTCAACCTATTAGCCGCCTTCCACCCGAATCTTACCTGCTGCGGTTCAAGCTTCGCCACACCAGCCAACCTGAGACCGCCAGGATGGTTATTCCCACCAGCCCCACCACCAGGAAGGTTTCTCTTGCCTCCCGTTCAGCCAGGGCCTCAGCCTGCTGTGTGGAAGTGGAACCGGCAATACCGGTGGCTTGTACATTCAGTCCCGGTTGTGTGGAGGACAGCGAGCCAGAATCGAAGTGGGTATTCAAGCTGTAGGTGAGCGTGAACGGCACCTCGATCACTTGATCAGCATATACCAGCAGCAACTCGGAGCTTTGTACAGCAGGGATGGACTGGTTATCGGGTGGAGGGGCGCTGGACAGGACGTTTCGATCCACCAGGTTCTGGTCCAGGTCGGTAAGCGCCGCCATGTCCAAATAAGCTGAACGACCCGGCACTGCTATGAATGAGGCGGCCTCGTGGGCACCGTTTACACGCGACTTCCAATTGGGGTCGGGGGTGGTCATCACCAGCACGGCTTTATAGCTCAAGGACATCACATAGAGCGGGATCTCCGTCTTGTTTTCCAGGACGAAGAAGCCACGCGGCTGTAACGATGGATCAGAGGCCAGGATATCCACGCCTGCCGGCAGTTCCAAACCGCCCGCCTTAAGTGTCTCAATAAACCAATAATCCATTTTGGGTTCAGAAGCTGAGGCCTGGTGCCCATTATGCTGGGTTGCTCCCAACAGCAGCAGAAACACACCGGTCAATCTTATCAGCGCCTTGATGGGATTCACTGCGAGATTAAACTGCTCCTATTCCACGATTTCAGTAATGTGAAAACCTCTCCGCCGCAGCTCATTCATGAATGGAACCACCGGCACAAAGGTTTCAACCCCACCCGCTCCACGAGGGGTCAGGCCATGCGCCATCATCTCAGCGACAATAGCCGCATCCCAGCCGGTGGTGCGTTCCATGGCGGTAAAGCCGGTCTTGTCGTCAAAGTGGTCGATCAGCTCCACCAGCGCCTGGGCGGGTCGACCGGCCTTCTTCCCCAACACCTTCACCCGCACCAGCACGATATCTTTGCTTTTCTCAGGGTTATTCGGGAACGTAACCTTGGGCTCATACAGAGCATGGAATACATCCCGTGGAATGACCTCACCCTTACCAATCGACACAGGTTTTAAGTCCCACAATCCCAGGTCCCAAAACGCACTCAGCTGGCTTAGGTGCCCCGGATAGCGTAGGGTGAGGTTTTGCAGTGTCCGCAGCTTGCCTTCAAACGTCCAGGGCATGGTGCTGGTACCACCCCCCGCCACAAACGCTTCCAATGTGCCGACCGAATTGGGGAACTCGACCGTCTCAAGCTCAGTCATCGGCTCGACCTGGGTGATCTTCCCATTGCGCAGGAAGATGGCAGGTTCGGCATATTCATTGGTCAACCCGGCAACATGAAAAGTGAGCAGGTAATTGAAAGGCGGCTGAGGGTTTTGGGGAAGTCCCCCATCCCACATGTACACATCGACGGGTTCATCCAGCAGGCTCATGGCATAAACTATCAGAGATGACCCCAAACCGGGCACCTGCCCGCAGTCAGGAATGATGCTGATCCCTGCCTGCCGCGCCTGGTCACTAAATCTATGCTGCTGGCGGGCGATGTCGGTATTGCCGCCCAGGTCGCACATGCAGGCTTTCACTTTGACGGCTACGCGAGTAATATCCAGGTTGTAATAATAGGGAACGGCGCTGACGAACGCATCCACCCCAGTGAGGGCGCGTTCCAAGGCAGCCATGTCGGTCACATCCACCTGCGCGCCTTCGGCAATGTTCTTTCCCATCAGCAGGTTCACCCGTTGGGCTGACCGTTCAGCAATCGCCAGTTCCCGGTCAATCAAGATGACCTTTTTGGCTTCCCCCCAGCGTGCCATATCATAAGCTGAGGCTGTACCCTGCCTGCCGGCACCCAAAACTGCATAGATATATTCCATTTCATTCCTCCTGAGGCTGGTCTGCCCCGATTATAAGGCAAAATCATCCTCCCTGTGCCTTGCTCCTGTGGTAAACTCCCTGATTGCTTGATATTTATGCCTTGTTTATTCAAACATGGATGCAAAAACCTTACACACCCTGGAGTACCAGAAGGTACTTGAGCGCCTGGCAGGCTACTGCGCCTTCGCCGCTTCGACTGAAAAGGCGCTGAAACTATCGCCAACCAATAATATCGATGAAGCCCATCTCCGGCTAGCTGAAACGAGCGAAGCCGTGCAAATGTTGGTTACACGCCCAGACCTTACCATCGGAGGGGCGCATGATGTACGCCAGGTAGTTGACCTGGCTGCACATGGAGGTGTGCTCGCTCCAACCGATCTGCTGGATATTAAATCCACCCTGGTGGCAGCCCGCACGCTGGTGCGCACATTCGAGCGCCTGGGTGAACGCTTCCCAACCCTGTATGGTATCGTCTCGCAAATTCCCGCCCCCATGGGTCTGGTGGATGGGATCACACGTGCCATTTCAGAGCGTGGTGAGATTCTGGACAGTGCCTCAGAGGCACTGGCGGTCATCCGGCGCGACCTGCGTATCGCCCACGACCGCCTGATGACCAAGCTGCAGAAGATTGTGTCGGACCCACATACCGCTCCATACCTGCAGGAGGCGTTGATCACCCAACGCGATGGGCGGTATGTGCTGCCTCTGCGGGCTGAATTCAAGGGGAGGATAAGGGCGGTCGTACATGACCAATCGGCCTCCGGGGCGACGCTGTTCGTCGAGCCGCTCAATGTGGTGGAGCACAACAATGAGTTCCGCGAGCTCCAGCTGGCTGAACGGGATGAGGAGCGGCGCATCCTGACCGAGCTTTCCCAACAAGTGGGGATGCAGGCAGGCAATATCCTCAATACGGTCGAGCGCGTGGCTGACCTTGACCTGTGCTTTGCTAAAGCCAAGTATTCCGATGCCATTACAGCCACAGAACCGGGATTACTCCCAATCGGTAAACCAACCGGACGCCACCCGGGAACCATCATCCGGCTATATCAGGCACGCCACCCGCTGCTCGATCCGGCGACAGTCGTGCCCATCGACGTCGAGCTGGATGCCCAGACCTATGCCATGGTCGTCACAGGACCCAATACGGGCGGCAAGACCGTCACCCTCAAGACCATCGGGCTCCTGGCGCTCATGGCGCAGTCAGGTTTGCACATCCCGGCACACTCCGGCTCCGAGATTAGCTTGTTCCACCACATCTATGCCGACATCGGAGATGAACAGTCCATCGAACAGTCCCTGTCCACATTTTCGGGGCATATTACCAACATCATCCGCGTCCTGGAGCACGCTGACCGGCGGTCGCTGGTCATCCTGGACGAATTGGGGGCTGGCACCGACCCGCAAGAGGGAGCGGCCCTGGCGCGGGCACTGCTCACGCACCTGCTGGAGCGAGGCATCACCACCCTGGTAACCACACACCATCCCGAGCTGAAAGCCTTTGCGCACTCCACCCCAGGTGTGGTCAATGCCAGCGTTGAATTTGATTTGGAGACGCTCCGCCCCACCTTCCACCTGACTATCGGACTACCCGGTCGCTCGAATGCACTGGCCATCGCCCAGCGCCTGGGCATGCCTGATCCGATCATCACTGCTGCGCGCTCAGAATTAAGCCCGGCAGACCTGCGGGCTGAGGATTTGCTGGATGAAATCCACCGTCAACGCGACCTGTCGCGCAAGGCACGCGCGGCGGCAGAAAATGCGCACCATGAAGCTGAAACCATGCGGGCTGAGCTGGCCAACCGGTTGGAGAAGATTGAAGACGAGCGCATGCAGGTGTTGGATAAAGCCCGGCATCAGGCTGAAGAGCAGCTGGAAGAGCTGCAGGATGAGCTGCGTGATGTGCGCAAGCAGCTGGCGCGCACCAGGCAACCGCTGGAAGTCATAGAAGAAGTCGAGCAGCAGGTGGAGGAATTGCAGGATACTATTGCAGCTCCCGTGGAACGCCGGGTGCCTGAAACAAGCATTTCCAAGGTGAGGCGCTCTATCCGCCTGGGAGATAAAGTGCGCCTGCATTCGCTGAATACCCAGGGAGTGGTCACCTCATTGGGGGAAGAGGAAGCGGAGGTCTCGGTGGGTGTGCTGCGGATACGCGCCAGACTGGCCGAGCTTCAGCTGATGGGTGAAGAACCCGCCATGCCGCCCGGTTTGACCGGCTTACCCACGGCGCGTGATCTGATGGCTGGCAGTCATCCCCGACCTGCGGCTGATACCCCCACCGGGAAAGTGCACCAGGCTGGCTCACAGCTGTACGCCGAGTCGCCGGGGATCGAGCTCGACTTGCGCGGCCAGCGGAGTGAAGAAGCCATTGATGCCCTTGAACGGTATCTCGACTCGGCCTACCTTGCCGGGCTGCCCTGGGTGCGTATCATCCACGGCAAGGGCACCGGAAAATTACGCCTGGCCGTCCGAGAAGCACTCGGTCATAACCCACATGTGAAATCCTTCGAGTCTGGTGGGGATAAAGAAGGTGGTGAAGGGGTCACAGTCGCAAAGCTGGCACAGTAAATGTTCACCAGTCTGCGCCTGCCTGCCACCTTCCGCGCCTTCCAGCACCGCAATTACGCCCTGTGGTTTGTTGGTCAGGGGATTTCCCTGGTTGGCACATGGATGCAAACCATGGCCCAACAGGTGCTTGTCTACCGCCTGACTGGTTCTGCCACTTCCCTGGGAATTATCAGTTTCATCGGCTTAGTGCCTCTCATCCCACTTTCCCTGTGGGGAGGTTCAATCACCGACCGTTTTCCCAAGCGTACCATTATCTTGATCACCCAAACCATCATGCTCGTCCAGGCTTTCCTGTTGGCGGCGCTGACCTGGAGTGGGACGGTTCAAATCTGGCATGTATATATCATGGCATTCATATTGGGAGCCGCTACCGCGGTGGATCTGCCCGCCAGGCAAGCCTTCACCGTAGATATGGTTGAAGGCAAGGAAGACCTTACCAGCGCGATCGGCTTGAATTCAGCCATGTTCAATGCTGCCCGTGCTATTGGCCCTGCCATGGCAGGGATACTGGTTGCGACAACCGGTGAAGGCAATGCCTTCTTCATCAATGGATTATCTTTTATCGCTGTCATCATCAACTTGCTCATGATGCGCGGCTTGCCGAAACCCATACCACAGGCTGAAGCAGAAAGCCCGATACAACACATAACCGGCGGAGTGCGCTTTATCCTCCAACGCCAAACCATCCTGATATTGATCAGTCTGATCGCGGTGAGTGCATTCCTTTCTATGCCTTACAATACCCTACTGCCTGTCTTTGCGGGTGATGTCCTGAAGCTGAGCGCACTACCTACTGTGGTTGCCTTCTGCAGCGCGATCAGCCTGCACGCAGGCTGCCAGGCTCCCGAAGCGCTTCCGCTTGGAATGTTGTATTCCATGCTCGGTATTGGGGCAGTGATCGGGGCGTTGGTGGTGGCTTCGCTCCCCGCAAAAGCCAGGCGCGGTCAGCTGCTCACGCTTGGTAACCTGGCGTTCCCCCTGTTTTTACTGCTGTTCGCATTTTCATCCCAATTCTCTATTTCATTATTCCTGATGTTATTCATCGGTTTTAGTTTTGTCTGGCAGAATGCGCTCGCCAATACCTTGCTGCAGTTCGTCACACCCGATGAATTACGCGGCCGGGTGATGGGCGTGTACACTATGACGTTCCAAACCATGTTCCGGCTGGGTGGCTTGCAGGCAGGGTTTGTCGCCGATTGGCTCGGGGCTCCCATTTCTGTAGGGATCGGTGCCGCTCTCTCCCTGACCTATGGAATATTTGTCGCGATTCGTTTTCCCAAGGTCAGGCAGCTTTAGACCATACAATTTTATGTGATAAAGGAGAATGCTCAATGAAAAACCGTATTGTTAGCGTTTTAATCCTCCTGGCCTTACTGGTGGCTCTAACCACCAACGCTCAGGCTGCACACGTGATTTCGAGTGACCAACCAGCCCTGGTATTTGTTAAAATTAGCTTTCCGGATGATCTTAGCCGCTTCGCTTCTACCCATCTGCCGATGTACACCCTGTTGGAAGGAGGTCTGATGGCGGGCGCAGACCGGCTTGGTCAGCGCAGCCTGCAGGAGGCCGGCTTGACCTACCAGGTGCTCGACCCTGATCTGGCTACGGGGTCTTACTACCTGGCTGTCGTGCAATCCAGCCGCCCAAC
The DNA here is from genome assembly GCA_041481345.1 of Anaerolineae bacterium. GTDB lineage: Bacteria > Chloroflexota > Anaerolineae > Anaerolineales > UBA4823 > FEB-25. The sequence continues at coordinate 1,534 of JBGPBQ010000094.1, read as the reverse complement.
CCCTGATTATGCGGCGTATGGACAGGTGTTGCTCGATACTTCGAACGGCGTGCTGCTGCGACTGGAACCCACCAAAGTGGATGCTCTCACGCAGGCAGGCGCTGAGCTGCGCAGGATCAGCCTCACCCCCAAGCCACTTCCCACGGCAGCCAGCGAGCAGGTTTTCCCGGCGGTCATCCAGCCCGACCCGCTCATCCAGGGGATGATTGACCAGGTCACTGAGACGCAGGTTTATACCTATGACCGCCAGCTGGCGGGTGCGCTGCCTGTGTGGGTGGATGGCGGTTGGTATACCATCCCTTCACGCTATACCTACAGCGGGAATCCGATTTTAAAGACCACGCATTACGTCTACCAGCATATGCAAAACCTGGGTCTACAGGTCGAATATGACCAATGGGGAGATCCCACATACCCCAATGTGATCGGCGAGATCCCAGGTCAGACCAATCCGAATGATATTTTCATGATCGGTGCCCATATTGATGATGTACCGGGTGCTCCTGGTGCTGACGATAACGGCAGCGGCTCGGTAGCTACGCTGTTGGCATCTGATATCCTCTCTCAATACCATTGGGGCTGTACCCTACGCTTTGCCTTCTGGACGGGCGAGGAACAGGGGCTTCTAGGAAGCTCAGCTTACGCCCAGCAGGCATACCAAAATGGCGAGAACATCCTCGGCTATTTAAACCTGGATATGCTTGCCTGGAACACGATCGGCTCTGATCCATATATCAACTTGTTTTATTCCAGCAGCCTGCCACAAACCCAGCAGATGGCTCAGTTGTATGTGGATGTGATCAATGCCTATAACATCGACCTACTCACCCGCCTGGGTGCCGACTTGTGGGGCAGTGACCATAATTCCTTCTGGGATTACGGATTTAACTCCATTTTAGCGATTGAAGACGACCTGGGTAACGACTTTAACCCCTATTATCACAGCCCCAGTGATACTCCCGCCCACACCGACCCGGTTTACTTCACCAACTTCGTCAAGGCTTCAATTGCCACTTATGCCCACTTGAGCGGGTGTCTTATCCCCACTGAAAATGGCTCTCTCGATGGGCATGTGAGCTCTGCGATTGACGGCTCACCCATTCCAGAGGCTTCCGTGATGGCCGAAAATAGCCAGGGTGATACCTTCCCGTACACCACCGACCTAAGGGGTTACTACACCCTGACCCTGCCGGCAGATACATACACAGTTACGGTATCATCGGATGGTTACCAGCCTGCAGTGGCGGGAGGGGTTGAGGTCAGTGCTGGCGCTACAACCACACATGACTTTACCCTGCAGCCGGGCTGTGAACCGGTGAGCGGGCTTGACTTTAGCTGGGTGCCGCTGGAGCCATTCACCGGCGAAGTAGTCACCTTCACCGCGAGTGTAATTGGTGGTACACCGCCAATTGACTTCCAATGGTATTTTGGCGATGGCATTACCACCACCGGTGAGATTGTCAGCCACTTTTACCCACTGCCGGAGGTCTACAAGGTCAATTTAACCGCCTCCAATGCATGTGGTTCCGCGTCT
>JBGPBQ010000093.1:0-13415 GCA_041481345.1 Anaerolineae bacterium | reverse complement strand
CGCTAATTGATTCAGTCGGGCATTCTGGAATGCATGCGCCACAAGAGATGCACTCTTCAGTGATTTTCATCGCCATGGTAATTCTCTCCTTCTTTGGTCTGAGATAAATTAGTTTACCTACTTTATCAAAATACTCGTATAGATTACTAAAACTATTTCACTGCGTCAAATGACAAACATCACGATTAATTCGGATGGATGTGACGCTGTCCGGAGATGATCAAGGTTATTGCTCAGATAATAATTCTAAATTGCTTCAAGAATGTAATGCCAGGTATTCTACTAGGAACCCTTATGATCATGTTCATCAGGCTTTTTGTACTTAAGATCGCTGCCGCGCATGATTGAATTTTTCCCATAACGGTTCTTCACTTCGTCCACGGCAGTAAACAAATTGGCATCTTTTTTATTTGGAACGTCCCATAGGCTCAGCTGTTTCACCGGATTATCAAATTGGGTAACGCCAACTCCCAAAAGGCGCACCGGTTTACCTTTTTCCCAGGTGTTATTGAACACTTCCTTAACCGCGGTGTAAATTTCCCTGTCGTCATTCGTGGGGTCGGATAGTGTCACCTGCCTGGTGAGGGTGGTGAAATCACTCCAACGCAATTTCAGTTTGATCGTAGATCCTTTGAGTTTTTTCTTTCTTAATCTACGTCCAACGCTTTCCGAAAGCGAATGCAGGGTTTCATAGAGAACCTGCACATCACCGATATCAAGGGCGAATGTAGTTTCATTACTAACCGATTTGACCTCATGACTGGTGTGAATTGGACTATCATCAATCCCCCGCGCTCTCTTTTCCAGATCTTCACCGAATTTACCCAAAATCTTGATCAAATCCTGCTTCGGGATGCGGGTAATATCGCCGATGGTATGAATCCCCAATTCACCTAATCTTGCAGCTGTTTTTGGACCTATCCCCCATAACGCTTCGGTTGGTAAGGGAGCAAGAAATTCAGCCTCATGCCCAGGAGGAATAACCTGAATTGCCTGGGGCGGAGCTGCTGATCGATTTGATGCTTTACCCATATTGGTGGCGATTTTTGCCACTAATTTACTGGTAGCTACACCGATAGAACAGGGAAGATTATATTTTTGCTTGATAGTTTGTTGGATCGTTTTAGCAAGGATTTCACCCGATTCAGGAAGATCACTTAGGTCAAGGAAGGCTTCATCGATGGAAACTGGTTCAATCAGAGGAGTAAGGGTGTCCAAATAATCCATCACCTGATGCGATATCTTACCGTAATCACCATGCCTTCCGGATACGATGATCAAATTCGGGCATACCTTAATGGCTTGACCCATTGGCATTGCTGAGTGAACCCCAAACATCCGTGCTGCGTAGGAGCAGGATGCAACTACCCCGCGCTGATCCGGACGACCACCCACGGCGAACGGCTTACCGCGCAGGGAAGGATCATTATTTTCCTCGACCGAACAAAAGAATGCGTCAAGGTCGATGTGAAGGATTTTTCTTGGCATCTACTCGTATTTTAACGCGGTCACCGGGACCATCGTGGCAGCGCGTAAAGCTGGATACAGACCTGATATCAGACCAATCAGCGTAGCAAAGATCAGGGCGAAAATCGGCAGCCAAAGCGGTGTGTATACAGCTGCGCTGGGTGGCGGACCACCTTGTTGAGCTGATTGACCCGCTAGATAGGATAACGCAAGCACATTAATTACCTGACCTGCGGTCCACCCTAATATTACTCCACCCAATCCACCGAGGAAACCAATCCCTGAAGCTTCGCCCAAGAAAATCGTCAATACGTCACGGTTGGTTGCTCCAATCGCCTTCATCAGGCCAATTTCGCGGGTTCTTTCCAGGATCGCCATGGCCATCGTGTTGGCAATACCGATGGCTGCCACGAGCAGGGCAATTGCACCAACACCGCCGAATATTACCTGCAGGATTAGGAAGAAGCTGTTTACGCCCTGGACGTAGGACTGAGGAGTATAAGCTTGATATCCCAATTGGGTGATCTGGTCGCTAATATTCAGCACCTGATCGACATTTTTAACCTTGACCACCAGCTGGTTATAACCATCCCGGCTACGGTTGATCCGTCTACCCATTATCCATTGATTGTATGTGGTCACATCATCCAAAGACATATATACTGAGTAATCCGATTCGCCCTTCGATTCGTTCAGCACACCTACAATTTTGAGGGGCACCGATTTGCGGATCTCATTCCCTTCCTGGTCATATTTGATCAAATCCAGTTTGATGTTTTGCCCCAACAAATCAGGTGGAGTAGGCGTTTCCTGACCTGGTCGCCACTTAGGGTTATAAAATGTGCTTGGAACCTGGGAGCCAATCACCGCTGTCCCGGGCTTGAGTGTGTTTTCACCACCCTTTAGGTCGACACCGAGATAACTAAGATCTGGGGCACCCACCCCGATAATCCCGATGTAGGTTTCCATCCGATTATATTTTAAAATTGCAGAACCCTGGATGTAATCACGCGGGATAACCGAAACCACACCAGGTATGGTTGCCAGCTGATCAATCGTATCGTCTGTGATCAAGGTCTGGATCGAAGGAGCGTTGCTCGCAGCAGCACTGATCGCTACACCTTTCCCACTATATGATCCTGGACCCATTTGTCCGTAATTAGGAGAAACCTGAATCTGGGTCAGATCACCAATACCATATAGCTGTTGAGTGGCATTTTTCTGCAAGCCAATTGCCAGCGATACCAGGACAACCACTGCCGCAGTGCCGATGATCACACCAATTGCGGTCAGCGCCACCCGGGCTTTTCTCCTTCCCAGGTTATCTACAATGAGTGAAAAAAGATCTAAAAAACCCATAAAATACTATACATCCAGATTATAGGCACTTTATGGTCCTTTTAAGGGGGGCTGGACAGGGATAATTATAGGTTTCTGGGGTGAAGTTGTCTCAACCGGTTGATTATTATTCGTTGATTGGGCAGTGCTCAAGCCGCTGTCAAGGCCGATCAATCCCAGGACAAACCGCCAGACCTTATGCAGGAATGTCTCCGGTGCTTGCGGGATGACATTTGTGCCGTTATTCTGGTTTCCGTCGACCGGTGGTTCGATAACTGATTGCTCCATCACATCGACCGCCAGAGTCTTGGTGATTACCTGCGATTGGTTAAAGTCGTTCGTATAGTCAATGGATACTAGAAGATTTGTGCTTCCAGGCACATCCGGGATGAATGTGGCATCAAGGGTAAAATATCCACCTGGGTCAAGTGGTCCAACCAGGATTGAATTATTACTCAATTGACCACTCGGCGCTTCCACACGCATAGTGCCTAAAACGACACTGCTTCGTCCCAGGTTAACCACCTGGATCGGGAGGGTATTCGGCTGACCGATAGAAAGTGCAGAAACCTCCTGGTAAAAACTGACCTCAAGACTGGGAAGGCGGTAGACTAAAAGGGTTATCACCTGGTCATCTATAAAGGTGCGGTTTTGGTCATTGATATAAACAAAAGATATTTTGAGAGGATATGCACCGGGTGCCGTATTTACATTAACGATCAGCGGTTGGTATGCAGTTGTGGAGTTTCCTGGAGAAAGATCACCCAAGGATTGAACATTCGATGACCCGATAGGGGCAAAATTGGTGAACTCACCGCTACCCCCTGATACCCCTCCGGGTTGTTGGGTACCTCCGTCTCCGCTGGAAGTGCTGCTGCCGCCACCCACGATCATGGTGACGTTCTTGGCGGTCGAATTACCCATATTCTGCACGTTTATTGATAAGTTAAATTGAGTCCCGGGCTGAAGCGGACTGACATCCGTAGTGTAGCCGGTGATCACCAGCTGAGGTTTGACCGATGCCGTTGGGCTTTGTGTCGGTGTAGGTGTTGCGGTAGCCCCGGAAGAGTAGACCAGGTGGACAGGCAAACTAATAGTGAATGTTTCACTGTAAGTGACGCCGGTCTCATTTGTATATGTGACGACCATATTGATGGAAGTCACGGTTGCCCACATACTGCTGCTCAGGTATAAAGGCTGGGCAAATTCGTTGTGGTTTCCGGGTGCAATTTCTCCTACTGCCACAACACCCCCGGTTTCACGCGGCATTAAATCGCCAGTTGAGAATGTGGCAACGACATTTGTAGCATACTGTTGACCGGCATTGTATAGAGTAACGAACAGGATAAATGCATCTCCGGGAGAGATCGTATCCTGATCGAGGCTGTAGGTATCCACCACAATCACCGGTCGTTCGTAGTTGTTGGGAGGCTCGACCGTGGCGGAAGGTGCGGCGGTAGGAGGCATGACCGTGACGGAAGATGCAGCGGTAGGTGGCAGGATCGTGGCGGAAGGTACAATTGTAGGGGCTTTAGGGATTACTCTCAGTGCAGAGGCAATCGAAGCTGTTGAGGAATCAGGATTGGTCACTATAACCGTGTAAGTTCCGACGGAAACGCCGGCAGGTACATCTACCAGTAATGTTGTAGTAGAAGAAAACGATGTGTAAAGCGGACCATACCCATCCAAAGAGACAGAGGTGCCATCTCCAAAATCATTTCCGGAGATTGTGATAGTGCTTTGGTGATTATTGGGGACTGTATTTGGCGTAATACCGTTGATTATCAGGGCTGCCTTGGTCCAGGTGGGATAAAAGAGCAGTCCAGCAGCTACTGCCATAAGTGTGATGATATTGATAATTAGTGAAAAATATCTTTTCATAATAATTTACCCTTCACAGTCTCTCATAATTGTCCCTGAAATATCTAAAAGAGGTAATCCTTGCTGGTTGACAATAAGGAAGCGGCATTATATTCATCTTCACTAACAATTTTCCCGTCCAGCAAATATTTGTGCTGGGTTGCAAACTGCTTCATTCTAGTGTCATGCGTCACCACTAGCACGGATTGCCCTTTTTGATGTAATTCAGATAGCAATTGCATAATATTGCCCCCACTGGCAGTATCCAAATTACCCGTAGGCTCATCAGCCAAAATTAACATTGGTTCATTGACCAAGGCACGCGCAATGGCCACCCGCTGCTGCTGACCTCCTGAAAGTTCGGTTGGGCGGTGCGACATTCGATCTTCCAACCCGACTTGTTTAAGTACTTCGATAGACCTTAGTTTACGCCAACGGTTGTTAGTGCGATTGAAGCGCATCGGGAAGGCTACATTTTGGTGGGCAGTCATGTTTGAAATCAGATTGAAGGACTGAAATATAAAACCAACCGTCTGACGCCGATACACTGCTAGCGCGTTTTCATCCAATTCATCCAATATTTGCCCATTTACTTCGATGTGCCCTCGCGTGGCTCGATCTAAACCACCTAATAAATACAATAAGGTGCTTTTACCTGATCCTGACGGCCCCATCAAAACGGTGAATGAATTCGGCTCGAGCTCCAGGTCCACCCCTGCCAACGCGCGTACGATCGTTTGCCCCATCGTGAATTCTTTATAAATCTGGGAAATCTTTACAAAGGTATCAGGCATTGATTTACTTGTGCTGCTTATTCTTCTATAAGAAAAATGGCCTAGTTATGGATAGGTTTCCGAGCAAGCTGCCTAAGTAAGCCAGGCCTGATTGAAGGGCTAGAATGACGCAGAATGTGATGATTACCCCAATCACTGATTTGGACACACTTAATGCAGTTGATATCCTTACACCTAGGATGAGCAGGAGAATTTGCCAAACGATGTAAATATCAAGTAGTCTAAGAATCTGACCAATAAACAACATCAAACCCGAATCGCCTGTGGGGCTAAAACCCGATAAACCTGGACTGGCAATTAGATTTTTGGAGACAAGCATATATATAATTTGGATCAGTGCTCGCAGAGCTAAAGGCAGGCTTACCCAAGCAACAATATTCATCGACATTGCCGTGGTTCCTCGTCCTCCAAACAAGGTCGTGACGAGGTGCAAGATCCCACCAAAGATTAACCAACTAATCCAAACACCCAATAATGAGGAAATTGCCGGTAACGCATAGATAAATACCGGTCCTTGCGTGGATTGGATGGCTTGCATGTATTGGGCTTGTTGTTCTGGCGTGTAATATTGGTAATTCGCCGGGTAGGTAATCTGTCCCATTTGTAAGGCCTGATATTTCAACCTACTTGCCACCAGTGTATTTATCAGCACCAGGCATGATAGCACAAGCAGTGGGGTGATCCAGATCGCTGAAGACACGGCGGAGATGCGTTGAAAAGCCAGGCGAGGGCGAAAAAGTACATCTGGAAGCCAATTAAAATAAAAGCGTTTAGTTTTACCTGCGATAGCAAGGTCTGCCATAATGAATTTCACCTTGAAAAGAAACTTGGGCTGGTTATTTAACGTTCGGTATTGGTTATTGTTCCTCATCTGGCTTTTCTAGGTCGAAGTCCACTTGAAATGGCAGCCGCATGCTTAGCCATACAACCATTAAGCTAACTTTATCGATGCTAGCATCAGAATCAGGGTAAAGTTCTGCAAATGTTTTATATAGGGCTTCGAAATCTTCACCTTTGGGCCAGTGGATGTAAAAACCAGGGAGTTTAGCCCGATCCATCTTTATTGGGAAAACAGGCCATTCCTTAATCGCATCTGTAATCAATGCAGTCGGAGATTGCTCTTCATTCTCAGGAAATATTGGCCACTTGCGTTCTTTTAATAACGCGTAAGTTTGTTCGCGTAATTTTGACTGGATTTCTGTCCAACAAGAAAGTACCACAGCAACCAGATCAGGGTTTTTCTCAAATGCCTTTGAAGTTGGCAATACCTTTACAAGAGCAGGCGCTTTATCGCTGCTGCGGAACCCTGGAACGGTTACATATTTTTTGATTTGATGGTTTAAATCGTTCAAGAGCTGTGCTTCTAATATAGCTTGAGCGTTTAATGTCTCTCGAATGACTTTCGACCTGAAATCAGGGCGCATATACTCATTAATCGCATGAAAGGGGAGGAATTCTGTTTGTTCTGTCATAGGTGGTTTTTAAATTTTCGATTAATTTAGGAATAACGCTAGTATACCAAATCATTGGCACTAAATTCGTTATCAATACAATTATCAATATTGGTATTGATATCCATAAACGAGGTTTAGGTGTAAGATTTGGGATACTTAGTAGGATGGAGCCGAAAATTATGCCCGATAGCGTGATACAACTTGGCAAAACCGGAATAAATATATCACCTTTAGGATTGGGGACGATGCAATGGGGAGACATCGTCTTTACTGACCTGCCGGACAGCAATGTTGATCATGATATTCGGGGTGCTTTTGGCGTGAGCCTGGAAGCTGGTATTAACTTATATGATACGGCAGAAATGTATGGCAATGGAAAGTCAGAGCTTTATCTCGGAAAATACCTGAAAGAGATCTCCAACAACGTCATTATCGCAACAAAGTTCATGCCATTCCCGTGGCGGCTGTCTAAAGGTGAATTACGTTCAGCGCTCTTGTGCAGCCTTAAGCGCTTGGGATTAATCCGGGTAGATCTATACCAGATGCACTGGCCTTTTCCGCCTGTTTCGATACCATCTTGGATGGATGCAATGTCAGATGCTGTCGCAGACGGCCTGATCAGGGCAGTTGGTGTATCGAACTATTCACCAACCCAAACTCAACGTGCATATGAAGCATTAGCCAGGCATCAAATCCCGTTAGCTTCTAATCAGGTAAAGTACAGTTTACTGGATCGCCATCCAGAACGGAGTGGTTTGGTTGACCTGTGCAAGAAATTGGGGGTGACACTGATTGCCTATTCGCCCCTGGAGAAAGGTATTCTCACCGGTAAATACTCCACTGAAAATCGTCCCCAGGGTTTACTGTCATGGAGATATAATAAAACTTATCTGACCAGGATAGAACCCATCCTATCATCTCTGCGTGAAGTTGGTGAGGTACACGGAGGCAAGACTCCGGCTGAAGTCGCATTGAATTGGTTGATTTGTAAGGGAGCTGTGCCAATTCCAGGTGCCAGGAATTCGAAGCAAGCTCAAGAAAATGCGGGAGCCCTGGGCTGGCAATTGAGCATGGAGGAAGTCGGTAGGTTAGATAACATTAGTGACCTGTTATCCCAATAATTCTTGAAACCATATTCTCACTGGAGGAAACAATGTTAGGTGTAGATAAAATTGATACAAATGATAAAGCGCTTGTGAAAAGATTTGTCCGCATTCCATACCGGTTGTACAAAAACCATCCTCAGTGGGTGCCTCCAATCTTAATGGATGCTGAAACCCAATTGAATAAGAAAAAACATCCATTCTACGAGCACAGTGATGCTGATTTTTTTATCGCAACCAGGGACGGTCGAGATGTAGGTCGGATCGCTGCATTGGAAAATAAGCGGTTTAATGAATATCACAAGACCAAACAAGCTCAATTCTATCTTTTTGAATGTGAAGACGACCAGGAAGCCGCAAATGCTTTATTTGAAAGTGCAATTGATTGGGCAAAAGGGAGAGGTCTTGATCGCATTGTCGGTCCAAAAGGGTTTGGAGCACTCGATGGTTATGGAATTCTAGTCGAAGGGTACGAGCACCGGCAGATAATGAGCATGATGAACTACAACTATCAGTATTATGTAAAGCTGGTTGAGAATTTGGGTTTCACAAAAGAGGTTGATTTTGTCTCGTGCTTTATGAGCAGGGAATCTTTTCACTTGCCCGAGAGAGTCTATAAAATTGTAGAAAGAGTAAAGTCACGCAATAATATGGGCGTGCATAGTTTTACAACCAAAAAAGACTTGCGTGCATGGGCAAATAAAATTGGGAAACTTTATAACGATTCTTTTGTAAATAACTGGGAATATTATCCATTAACTGAGCGTGAAATCCAATTCCTTTTAGAAAACATACTCACTGTTGCTGATCCCAGATTGATCAAAATCATCACCCACAACGATGATGCAGTCGGTTTCTTATTTGGTTTTCCTGACCTGTCTGCGGCAATGCAACGCGCCAAAGGAAAGCTGCTTCCTTTCGGATTGATCCAGCTCTTGCTTGAAATGAAACGCACGAAGTGGATTTCATTAAATGGCGCGGGTGTGCTCCCTGAATATCAAGGCGTGGGTGGGAACGCATTATTATATGTAGAAATGGAAAAAACATTGCATGACTATACGTTCGAGAACGCTGATTTGACCCAGGTCGCCGAAACAGCGGTACAAATGCGCAATGATCTGGAGAATATTGGCGGGAAAGCCTATAAGAATCATCGGGTTTATCAAAAGCAAATATAGTATTTATAAAAATATCCGACTTACGAGCCGGTATGTGTAAGAAAAAGTTAATAAATATTTGATAACCTAAAAACCTTCCAGAAATAATCTGGAAGGTCTAGTTTTATGTAAAAATTTTGTGTTAAACTAAACCGCTGGATACTTTTCATGAAGGATGGGTTTTTCAATGCAACCAATTCTGCGCATCAATTTATCAACAAATAATGTAGATGAATATACCATCCCCCGTCAGTGGGAGGTTGATTATCTGGGTGGGGCATCCTTAGGTGCAAGGATTTTGTATGAAGAATTGCTCCCCAGCTTGGAGCCACTTTCCTCGCAGGCGTCATTATTATTCCTAAATGGTCCTTTATCTGGCACAGCTGGTCCGGCAGTGGGGCGGTTTGTAGTATGTGCCAAATCACCTGCTACTGGGTTGTGGGGAGAATCCAATTGTGGTGGTTTTTGGGGTCCTGAGCTGCGCATGGCGGGATATTTCGGATTATGGATTACGGGGAAAGCCGAATCTCCGGTTTACATCTCGATTATTGATGGAAATATCGAGATCCGGCCTGCAGGTCACATCTGGGGCAAGGATACTTATGAAACCCAGGAAGCAGTAAAAGCAGAGCTAGATATAAAGAATCCCAGGGTGGCAGTGATTGGTTCTGCGGGTGAAGCGATGATCCCGTTTGCTTGCATCCTTACCGACCATGGCAGACTGGCAGGACGAACAGGTATGGGCGCAGTCATGGGGGCAAAAAATCTTAAGGCAATCGCGGTAAAAGGGACGGGGAAAGTGCCGGTCGCAGACCCTGAACGCTTCGCAGCCGCCAGATCAAATGCAAATCGTGAGCTGAAAGCGGATGTATATTCGGAAGTTTTACATGAGCTTGGTTCAGCGGGAGGTGCAGATTACTGGGATTACTTGGCGGACATGCCTAAACGCTATTTTCAGAATGGCGTGTATGAAAATGCAACCAATATCTCTGGATCAAGCATCGCTGAAAGCATCCTGGTAGGCACGAGCGCCTGCCACGCATGCGTCATCGCTTGCGGAAGGGTCGTCCAACTCGGTGATGGGCAAAAAAGGAAAGGTCCTGAATACGAAACATTAGCCGGGTTTGGTCCTAATTTGTGGTATGACGACCCGGTGGGGATCACAAAACTTGGTGAATTATGTGATCGATATGGGATTGACAGCATCAGCATGAGTAATGTAATTGGGCTGGTGTTCAAGCTAAATCAACTAGGGGTGTTATCTCGAATGGAAGCGGGTGATATTTCTATGGAATGGGGCGATCCTGCGAGCATCGAGGCTTTGATCCATCTAACGGCACGGCGGGAAGGTTTGGGCGAATGGATTGCGAAAGGCTCCAGGGAGTTGGCCAGACATTTCGGTTGTGAGGATGAGGCCGTGCAAGTGAATGGGTTGGAAGCCGCGTATCACGATCCACGCGGCTCAAGTGGAATGGGGTTGGTCTATGCGACTTCGCCTCGTGGCGCATGCCACAACCAATCCGATTATTTTCTGATCGATATGGGGCAGGTATTAACCAATCTTGGTATGGTAGCAGCTGACCGGCAAGGAGGAGCTGAAAAAGCGCTGAATGTTGCTATCCATCAGGATTGGCGCACCATCGCCAATGCCCTGGTCATCTGTATTTTTGCCAATGTCCCCATAGAAACGGTATTGGAGTTGATTAATTCTGCCTGTGGTTTAGAGTGGCAGGCTGATGACCTCATGCGTGCAGGTGAACGTGGTTGGAACATTAAACGTGCGATTAATAACCATCTGGGATTGACGAATAAGAATGATAAGCTACCCAAAGCGTTTTTACAGCCGTTTATTGATCACCCCGCTGGCGCAGACGGCTATGTACCAGATATTGACAGCATGCTGGAAGCATATTATCAAGTCCGCGGATGGGATCCCCAGACAGGTTATCCCAAAAAAGATAAACTCGAAGCGCTAGGTTTAGGGTGGCTAGTGGAGGATTTATGGTGAAATTGTTTGATGTAAAAGAAATGCAAGCATTGGAGAAAGAAGCCGATACTGCGGGTTTGACCTACAGCAAGATGATGGAAAATGCGGGTAAAGGACTGGCAGAAGAAATCGAGCTTGCGTATAATCATATTAAAACCAAAAAAATTGTCGCTTTGGTCGGCTCCGGTAATAATGGTGGAGATGCCCTTGTTGCTTTATCCCATTTATCCTTGAATAAATGGGATACTTACGTTTATATCGTCAAAAAACGTGCAGATGATGACCCATTGATCGAATCGCTCTTGAAAAATGGGGGACAGGTAATCCAAATTGAGGATGACCATAAATATAAGCATCTGGCCGAATTATTAAAAAACTGTTCAATCCTTATAGATGGGATTTTCGGTACTGGATTTAAATTGCCTTTGAAAGAGGAAATTTCTGAAATTATATATTTTATTAAGAAGACGATACAAAGCCGGCCAGAAATGATCCACGTCGTGGCTGTAGATTGCCCGTCGGGAGTAGATTGTGAGACTGGAGAGGCTGCTGACGCAACCATTCCGGCTGAAATTACGGTAACCATGGCAGGTGTCAAAAGTGGACTGATCCGATTCCCCGCCGCCAAATTGACGGGCGAATTGCGCATTGCCAGCATCGGACCTATTGAGGATCTGAAGGCGTATAAAAATAACCCGAAATTTATCCTCACGCACGATGTTGTAAAAAATTACCTTCCTCAACGTGCCATCGATGCTCATAAGGGTACGTTCGGCACCGCTTTGATCATCGCAGGATCGGTCAATTACACAGGAGCTGCGCTACTGGCAGGTTTGGCAGCTTACAGGTCTGGAGTTGGTCTGGTGACAATGGCGGTGCCTGCCCCGTTGTATGATCCTTTATCTGGTCAGTTACCAGAAGCTACCTGGATCTTACTGCCTCATGAAATGGGTGTTATCGCGCCAGATGCAGCTCGCGTAGTACGGCAAAACATTACTCGAGCGACTGCGATATTGGTTGGACCTGGCTTCGGACTCGAGGATGCTACCGGGGAATTTATTTCCAAGTTATTTTCGGAAGGCAGCTCAATAAAGCATGGAGAAATGGGTTTTATCCACACTGAAGCGAAAGACAGCATGGGCGAAATAGCTCAAAAGCCGACCATTATAGATGCAGATGGATTAAAACTGATGTCGAAAATAAAGGATTGGGCAGAATTACTTTCAGCACCGGCAATATTAACCCCCCATCCTGGCGAAATGTCGGTATTAACCGGCTTGCCGATTGAAGAGATACAGGAGAATCGCCTGGAAATTACAGAAAAATATTCCAAAAAATGGGGTCATATTGTTGTTCTTAAAGGAGCTTTTACAATAATTGCAGCACCTGACGGGCAGATTGCGGTTGTTCCAATAGCAACACCTGCTTTAGCCCGGGCTGGGACAGGTGATGTGCTGGCTGGTTTGATAGTCGGATTACGTGCCCAGGGAATAAATGCGTTTGAAGCTGCATGCGCAGGTGCCTGGATCCATGCTACAGCCGGGGTTTTAGCCGCGAAACGCATGGGAAACACGGCCTCGGTTATCGCAAGCGATATGCTGAATGCGGTTCCCCAGGTCATCAGCGATTTATAGATGCAAATTATATTTGAATCAAAAGAACCCATTTCAATCGAAATGGGTTCTTTTTTTTATCAAGGTTGATCCTAACCTTCTACGGTTACATCCGAAGATTCGTTTGAGCCAGCGATTTCTTTAGGGGGCACAACGCTACCAATCTTTTTCATCAATCCAGCGGCCTTTTCCTGAGTTAATTTTGCCAGCTCATCAGCTCGGGTTCTAGCATCTACCGCAGCTGCCTCTGCTTTGACCCGTGCTGCTTCCGCTGCTTCAACAGCCTTATCTTTTAATTCGATGCTCCGATCTCGAATGATCGTCCTGGTTTCTTCACCAGATTGCGGGGCAAGCAGCAAAGCAATTATAGAGCCCACCATTCCACCGATAATAAAACCAGCAAGAAATACACCGAAATCACCATCTCGATCTGTCATTGTTGTTTTCTCCTTTCCAATGTCCTTTATTTTTTCCCTGTCATTTTCAAGAGCACTAGTAACCGTTGTAAAACTGCCATGAGCTCATTTAGTTTTATCACGGGTTCGACAAGGTTGTCACTTAAGAATTTAGTGGTACCGCGTAGGTTGCTAACCGTTTCATTGGTAGAATCCAGAATCGGTTTTACCTCATTTTCAATTAGAT
>JBGPBQ010000092.1:0-13645 GCA_041481345.1 Anaerolineae bacterium | reverse complement strand
TGACCTTAACTTCTCAGCGTTTCAACTTGCTTTGGTACGTCAAGGCTGGCATCGCCATGTACGCCCTGGCGGTTATTGGCAGCCGTATCTACCTGGGGTACACCAGCCATCTCACAGCGGAACAGTGGGCAGCCTTGGTCGGCTCCTCGGAAAGCGCCGCCACCTTAATCGCAAGCACACGTGGTAATGTGACTACCATCCTGCTGTGGGCTCTGTGGCTGGTCGTACCCCTGGGTTATTTTTCGATGCTGGTGCAGCAAGTGTTTATCAACCCGATGTCCATCGTCAGTCCCCTGGCCAGCGCCCAGGATATGCTGCGTGCCCTGAGAATGCGAGGATCGTAATGAAGGATATCCGTGGCTCCATCAGGGCGCCACATGCCTGGATGAGAAGTGGAGGCATTTCCTTCCGGGTATGTGTTGCTCTGCGCGTCCTTTGGATGCCGCGAGCCACACCAACGTCGGTTAGACAACCGTACGTTGAAAACCAATCCCTACACGTTGGCTGGTTACACACACGGAGGAAGAATGGACATGTACACGCTTGGAAAGCTGGCGTTACCGGTGGTGGTTGGGATCATGGGCGTAGCAGCTGTTTTGACGCTGACCATGGGCATCTTCACATCGTTGAAGACCCTGGAAAACGTCGAGCGCTTCTTCCAGCACCTGGAAGAAAGCCGGCAGTCCTCGCTCACGATCAACATCCTGCCCGGAAAACGGTCTTCCAAACCTCCCATGCAGGAACACGAGTAAGTTTCCTGAGAGGCAGCTTCAGGCGCGGCATGGGTGCGCCTGAAATTCCCCGAAATAAGACCAGGTTCAATATATTTATGTTACATCATATTCATAATGACTGACTACTAAATGAGAAAAGTAATGTGACCGCAGATTTATTACTTGAAAGTGATAATATAAAGAACGCTCTGACTGCCTAAACTTGGATCCACCGGTCGGCTGACAGCGGCCAGGCTGGAGTTGTCGGGCGACCAGCTGAAATAATAGGTATCGTTGGCATCCGTCCAGGATTTGAGCTCCGCCTGGTTGGGCAGGGAACGAATAGTGATGGTAAACTCGCCCGAAACATCCGGTTGGCTGGTTGTGACCGACCGGCTTCCGTCTGGCGACTCAACTGGATAGGATATAGGTGGTGCAGGTGTCTGCGACAAGACGCTCTGAGGAGGGTCGACAGCCCGCAGCCAGTAAGTGCAGGTGGACGATGTCTCGTCATATTTGCAAAGTAGAAGCGAGCGGTTTCCGTCGTACCACCATACATTTGTGTAGGGGAGTTTTTCGACTGTATGGTTTTCGGTGTGGTACAAGAACGTCTGGTTGATCCCTTCTCCTGTCAGATAGAAAATGATGTGCAGATTGCCATTATCCGGATCTACCGACCCCGACGCGCTTATATGGACTGCGCCGCTAACGTCAAACAAATCTGCCGGGAACATTTCGATCTGCGGCTCTTTACCCAGCGATACCAGTATCGGCCCGGAAGTGGTGGGATCCAGGATGAACTGGTAATCCGAAACCCATTGCGGTTCGCCCGAGAAACCCACTCCAGGCGACTCATAAACTTTCCACGGGATGGCTTTTTGCAACACCCCGCCAGGAGCGGTATAAACGTAAGTAGTAAGATCAGAGTTAGTGCCAGTGGTTACTGCCAGCCAGGCATCATTTGGCGAAAAAGTGGCCGCATTTGAGCATTGCTCTAACGACACGGCAGCCTCTTTACCTAGATCATACAGCCAGCATGTTTTTTTGCCGTACAGCAGGGCCATGTGATCACTCTGACTTAAAGTCAGGACGCTCAGGACCGGCTCAGTGAACACGCCTGCCAAGATGTGCGGCTCGCCGACGCAGGGCGTTTCCAGGGTGACCAGGTCACCGTCATCAGTTAGCACCTGGTAGGCGTGCTCACCTTTCCAGCCGATCCAACCGGTGCGGAAATTTAACTGGAGCACAACGTGCTCGGGGTAAGAACAGATCTGGCCGGTCTGTAAGTCGTAGAAGTTTTGAGCTCCTGGTGGGGGGTAGCCCTTTCCTTCCCCGACGAACATATTAGAGATATCTTCCCGAGTCTGTGATAGGAAGCTGAAATAGCGTCCATCAGGCGACCAACTGCCAGTGAACAGCCCGGGTGCAGTCGCGATGGCAGATGGAGCGCCTGGGGGAACCTTCGGTGTAATCGTTTGACTTGGGTTGAGGATGATCGTGGGGGTTATGGTAGGCGGCAGACGCGTTTGTGTGAGCTGTGTGGTTGATGTAGGAGTGTGTGAAGGCGAGGAAGTCACAGAGGGTGCCGGAGAGCTGTCAGGCTGGATACCGCAGGCTGTAAGCAACCCCACCAGGATTATTACCTCGAAGATATGTTTTTTCATAAAATTCTCTCCGAACCACCCTCCTGCGAAATAACCGAGTAATTTCTAAATCGATGTGAACCTTGCTATTGCTGGATATGATATTCCAGCACCTCGATACCGGATGAGCCACCTGCCAGGACGATGTAAAGCGCGCTTACCGGCATGGGTCCCATACGGATCTCATTAAAACCTATATCCAAAGCCTTGACCTGGCGAGGGTTCGCCGGCGTTTGCAAATCAAATAACAGTAACGAGGCCGCATTTGCAACACCTCCCACGCCTCCAGCGGTGACGATGGCATGGTTCTCCACCAGGCTGATCTTCCCTCCGATCTCAGGTAAAGAAATCTGTGCAAGCACCTGAGGTGAAGCTGGATCAGATATCGAGATAATCGACAAACCATCAGTGCCTGCCGTAGCAGCTAAACCCTCATTCACAGCCAGGCTAAAAATACTTCCTGTGAGATTCAATGTTCCGTGCAATGTCAAAGTGTTATTATCGAAACTGATTATATATAACCTGTCGCTTGCACCTTCAGTGATGGCAGTGAGAATGGCATACAAATGAGAACCCTGCCAGGCCATCTGGTGAATAATGCTGGTTTCCAGAGGGAGTGTATTGCCAATCTTTACCGGTTTTTGCAGATCAGAAATATCATATGCTGTGAGGGTACTAAGAAATGAATTATCCTGAGCAGTGAATAGCAACCGCTTCCCATTGACCTTGACAGCTGTAATTGCATCTAGCTGACCTTCAACGATATTAGGCTTTGCCAGTAGGGAGGGTGTATCACTGCTCACATCGTAGACGTATAATGTATCCGACGAGGCTACATAAGCGCGATCACCTTCAACGGCAATTCCGCTAAACCAGCAACAGCTGCTGGGGATGTCAGTCTGTACCAGGCTAAGTGGTCTGAGATCCGGCAGGCTGAAGAGGCGTAAGGTAGCATTGTCCCGACCGTCAAAGGCCCCACCATCGACCACATACACAGTACTGTCGTCTGCCGCTACACCCAGAGTAGAGATCACCGCTGGCTGGTAGCTGCCTAAAAGCTTAAGGTCTGTCGAGGAATAGACTTCAAAGTCATGAAATGCGACCAGGAATTCATCATGATAAGCAGCAGTGATGGAGGCAGCCACGCCCGCTTTTGAACCAACCACGGGCTCGGGCGGAGCAAGCGTGGCATATCCAGGGATATAGGCGCCAGCTGCTCCCCAACCGAAGATATCCACCTGTGAGCCATAGACGATAAAACTTTCCGGCATAAATCCGATGAATTCCTTCCATACCTGCACGGGTTGGTCGGGATTGGTGATGTCATAAGCCTGCAAATCCATACCGACACCCATGTACAATCGATCTCCAATGACTTGCATCCCATAGGGAACGAAGTAATTATTTACAGCCCCCAAAACATTCACCGGGTAATGAATGGAGAGAGTGCCAGGGGTATCGAGCTTGATACGGTAGAGACCGCCCTTATCTCCATCAGCTCCGATATACAAGCTGCCAGCTCCTAATGCAAAGCTGAAAGGTGGCGCGGGAAAATCGATTAATTCCAGCAAATTCGGCACGCCATCAGCAGAAATATGCAGAGATTGGATAAATCCCGTATATTGATAAGGGGCCTG
The DNA here is from genome assembly GCA_041481345.1 of Anaerolineae bacterium. Classification (GTDB taxonomy): domain Bacteria; phylum Chloroflexota; class Anaerolineae; order Anaerolineales; family UBA4823; genus FEB-25. The sequence goes on along the minus strand of JBGPBQ010000092.1, from coordinate 9,652 downwards.
GTAGACCATTCCGCCAACATAAAGTGTGTTGTTGGCTGCATCGAGGAGCATAGCGGTGATCGCCCCTGGAAACTGAATCGGAAAGAGGGAACCCATTGCGGTACGATCAGATATATCCATTTCAAACAAATATTTCCCAGCGCTGACAATCAACCTGTTAGGAACCGTAGGGGAGAGGGGGAGTAATTGGGTCACCTGCCCAGGAAGCGGCTGACTCTGACCAATCAAGCGTGGACTACCATGTTTGCTGATGTCGATAGCCGCCACTCGTGGTCCCATGCCAACGTAAGCTACATCACCCACGACCGTAACGCCGTTGATGCTGCCGCCTGTCTGGGCGAGCTCTTTGAGTACCAGGCTACCAGGCTGTGGGGTAGGTGGAGTATAACAGGATAACAACTGGTAGGAGTCGTCGACGAGCTCCTGCGGAATGACGTTTTTATCCGGTGGATAGCCGGGGGTTTGTATCGAGCGTGCAATCTGCCAATTCGTATCCAAACCGCTTCGATCGATTCCCTTTACGTACATGACAGTGTAGAATTGGCCATGCTGGAAATATAAAAATACGGTGTTGTAAGCTTGAGGACTGCATTCCATCCATGCATATGCCTTGTGACCCCCCAGAACCAAGGATGGGTAAGTTTTATCAGGGAAAGCCCGGTCGTTATAGCCAAGGGAATTCTCCACTCGTTCTTGAAGCGTCCGGCCGTTATCTAAATTGTATGTATAAGTATAAATAAAGTTCGACATATCCTCTTCTGTATGAAAAATCATCACTTTGCGAGGTGTGGAAGGAAGAGAGGAACCAGGCGCTTTTAAAGCCATGACATTTTGCCAGCTACTGGGATAATCGAATGCAAATCCATAATCTACATCGCAATAGGTCTGATAACCGTCCACAGGATGGTAATTTTTGAGTAATTGATCACAAAATTCAGATGCGCTTTGTGTTGGAATGCTGGTCGCGGATGATATCGGGGTCGAAGACTGGCTGGGGAGTGGTGTGGAAGTAAGCGATGGAGATTGGGCAATGGTTCCATTAGCTGTGGCAGTTTCAGACGATATCTTTGGTGTAGCCGATTGCGCTGCAGTGCATGCCGTTAGTACCCACATCAAGCCAAGTACTACAATCATCGATCTTTTCATCATTTAATAACTCCGGCCTCTCTCACTATGGAATCGAGATCCCATATCATGATCGTTCCATCAGCGCTGTTGGCAGCCAGCATCGCGCTGTTTTCCGACCAACTGATCCCGGATATCGACCCAGGGTGGCATTCCAGGACCGCGGTAGGTTGCTCCTGGTCACGCCCCCAGACCAGTACGTCGCTGCCCACGCCGGCAGCCAACCATTGCCCATCTGGAGACCAAGCCAGTGGGGCAGTGATCCGTGCTCCGTTCAAGCCGCTGGTCAATACCCGCACCTGCGATCCGGTGCTTGCATCCCAGAGCACAATACTGCCCAGATCTTCCCCGGACGGTCCGATGATGAGATTAGCTCCGGCGATGAGCCCGCCATCCGGAGACCAGGTCAGATCGGTGGTATAAGTTGTCTTCCCGTCAAAGGAGTTGGGCAAGGTCAGCAACAATTTCCCGGTCTGTGTTTCCCAGACCACCGTAGATGCGAGCCCCAGCCCGCTGCCCGACACGATCCTGGAGCCATCCGGGGACCAGGCGGAAATATCCCGGCCGTTCTCATCTGCCTCCTGCATCATCACTTGCAATTGATTGGTTGTCGCATCCACGACAGCCAATCTATGGACTTCTTGAAGCATCCCGTTGCCCAGGTCCTTGGTTTCGGTGATGCTCCCAACCTTGCGCGTACCATCAGCCGAGACATTGTGATCCTGGCTATAGGCCATCGGCCATCCGGAAGGAAGGGCCGCTGCTTCCCGGCTAACCTGCTTGCCGTCCAAAAAGTTCCAGGTCCATAAATTGACGCCATCATAGGTCTGCAGCAGAGAACTACCCCATTTTAAGAATATCGGCGCAGCGCTCACCGGGGTCAAGCCACCCAGCGAAAACTCAACCTTCTCCGTGGCCAGGTTCACCGCGTTCAGGTTGCCATCCGGTGAACTCAACCCTACCAGGGTTTCCCCATCCGATGTAAAAGACGTACCGGGAAGAACAGAGTATCCGGAGAGCAAGATCGCCTCTTTACCAGGGGCAACGTCCCAGACAGCCAGGCCAGAAGAGGTACCGGCTGCCAGCCGCTGCCCGTCGAACGACCAGATTAAGGGTGTTGCGATTTGATCGATGCGCGCGCCAGACAGTTTCATCACTGCCCCACCGGTTATGCCGTCAAGCAACTCGATGCTCGCACCATCCCAGTAGGCAAAAATATTTTGCGCGGGGGAAGGCACGAGCTCCGAGGGGAATGCCGGGTTGGGGATCTGCGGCTGGTAATCCGGAAGGGGTTGGTAAGAAGTAGCATCCCAGACTTGAAAATTCCTGTAAGCCGCGCCAGCAAATATGCGGTGACTGTCCCCGGACCAGAATGCATCCACATAACCTGGGGTGACCGGGTTGCATTGAGCTTGGATGAGGGTGTGGATCAGGCTAATCGAGGCTGCGTCCCATATTTTGATTTCCTCACAGTCGCCGCTGGTAAGCAGCCGGGTGCCATCCGGAGACCAAACACCATGGATATGCCCCTCCCCGATAATGGTGTTCAGAGTTTCCCCGGTGGAAGCATCCAGGATCGAGAGTACGTTAGCTTCGCTGCCCACTGCAAGGAAGCGGCTGTCTGGGCTGAAAGCCATAGTGGTAGGCATAATGGGGAATGATCGGGTCCATAACAACGCCTGATCACTGGTCGAATAGAGACTGAGGCCGAAAGGCGAGACCAGCGACCATAGTTTCCCATCCGGTGAAAGAGCCATCTGGGTGACTGCACCCTTGCCCAGCACCAGCGCAGGGGAGACTAGCGGAATCGTCGTGGTGACCGGAGGTTGATATGAGATCATGGGAGGGGTCGATGGTACCGTAGACCCTTTGCCGACTTGAACCAAGAAGTTATAGTCGACGCGCCCTATGTCTTTCCAGCTTGCCCGGAGCTGGACAATGTACAAACCATCTCCTTCCTGGAATTGATACGAAACGTCAGTCTTCAGTGGTAACCCGCCTGCCCAACCTGGCTCGGCCTGCCAATAGCGGATATCAGGACTGTTCACACCCGTCACCTCATCTTTTAAAGATATGTCCATCATGGCGAGCACGAGAGATTGCGGTGGATAATCCGGCGGCAGGTGGAACGTGGCAGTAAACGGGGTAGCTATCTGCAATGAATCCATTACGGTGGGGATATAGATTGGATCGCTGCAAACTAGAGAGTAGATCAGAGGGCTTTTATCTCTCCAGCAAAACGATCCGATCTCGGCCAGTTGAGTCTTGCCATCGATGGTCATCGTGGCGGGTGGCAAAGGAAGAGCCGTCGCGGTCAGGAGTGGTTGAACTATCGCTGTCGAAGGCGGCAAGGTTTGAAGTGATGGTGAGCTGCTCTCGGTTTCTGAATTAGTAGCATCAAGCGTTGTAACCAATGCACAGGCTACCAACAACCCTGGTAATGCAAAAAGCAAAATGACCCGTATCCTCATCTTCCTCACCTCACATAGACTTTTTTCCCCTATCGCATCGATGAGCAGATTGTTCGGTTATTCAGGATGAAGCACGAAGAATTCGATATGTGCAAAGGCGCGCGAATAGATTTATATTATATTGACCATAAGACGATATTATCTACCCTGGGGTTCCTTTCATTCAGAACCAATTGGTCTGCATTTATTGATATGCAAAAGCCGCATGAATGATTTGAATGGTATGTCATCATAAAATCTCTTACTTTACTAAAGCGTCTTTAGGGACGCCAGGCCGGAGGGCCAAGCACATCAGTTGCCAGCAGTCTCTGATCGCCGCCATCCGCTCTCATAATATATAAATCGCTATCCGATAAAAAGGCGATCCAATTGCCATCTGGTGACCAAATAGGCCAGTTGGCGTTATATTCATCGCCGGTTAATCGGATAAACCCTTTATTTTCCGCACAGGTGGTGCAAACTTTGTAGATAGATATGTCGTTGTACATATTCGATTGAAATGCGATCCATTGCCCATCCGGCGACCAGCTGGGATCAATATCATCTCCAGCGTTGTTGGTCAGGTTTACCACCTCTGTTCCATCAGGTTTGGATATGCAGATGTCACTATAAGCCTGTGACCAACAATGAAAGGCTAAAAGATAATCGCCCGTAGCTGATAATTGTGACCAGACCGGGGAAGTTCCAGTGACCTTGATCACTTGCTCGGAACTTCCATAAAGCTGAATACAGATATTCATAGACTGTTCATCGGCACAGTGATATGCCAGTCGCCTGCCATCGGGTGACCACTTTGGCTCGGAATTTCGTGTTTGTCCATTCGAAATTTGTTCAACCCCTGTCCCATCAGAATTCAATACATAGATTTCATCTGTTCCTGAGCGGTCAGAACTAAAAGCGATCAAACCATAGGGTGACCAGGTTGGATACCGATCCATAGCAGGATTCTGTGTCAGGTTGACTAGGTTTGAGCCATCTGCATTGAGCGTGAATATATCGAATGATTCGCCCTCCGGGCAATCTGCAGAAGGGCTACCACCACGGCAGGCCTCAAAAGCAATTTGCTTGCCATCGGATGACCAGGTAGGGTGCATAATCAACATCGGTTCAGTTGTCAACCTGGTCAACAAGGTGCCATCTGAATTCATCGTGTAAAGAGCGAGATCTCCATCCATGTTAGAGATGAAAGCCAGGGTACCCAAGATTTCTGTAAGTGAAGGGCCTGGCGTGGCTGTATTCTCTGGTGTGGGTTTTGTTGGTATTGCAGTGGGTTGGGTCGCAATATTAGGCACAGTAGGATTTTGTGCAGGTTGTTGCGAAACCTCACCTTTCCACCAATCGTAAAGGCTATCCCACTCAATATGCCCATAATTCCCGAACCATCCAGGATTAGGGGTCAATTGATCAACCACCTGGGTCGTTTTGCCATCATCCACCGTTACAAGCCATAGCGAAGCCTGGTTTTGTTGGTTAAAGCGGGCGAAGAGGATCGAGCTGCCATCATTTGACCAAATAGGGCGTTCGTCTCGATAAGCTGCATCGTTCGTCAATTGCTTGGGAGTAGATGGTCCATCTTTGTCGAGGATGTAAATCTTACGCGTCACCAAAACCTGGTTGGCTGCCTCTCCTTGCAGCATTACCTGGCTCTTCGGGTCAGGTAAAGCAACGAAGGCGATTCGTGCGCTATCTGGAGACCAGGTTGGTGATGCAACGGACATGACGGCTGATGTCAATACAGAGCCTTTTTCACCACTGCCCACTTGCAACACAAGCATCTTATTGGTCCATGCTTCTCGTCCACCACCCGAGACTACCAGTAATTGATCAGTATTAGCAGGGTCAACTGAAATATAATCTTGATAAGGTAACATGATATCAATAATACTTACCGGTGTTCCACCTTCCATCGATATAGCAAATAGAGGTACTCCGTCAGCTGCCAGAGATGCGGAGGAAGAGAGGCCCTCCCAAAAAAGAATGTAACGGCCATCGGTTGTCCAACCTGCCAGGGTGGCATCTCCTTGAAAGATTTCACTTGCCTTACTACCATCTAAGGAGATAAGCCGTAAGCCTTGACCAGCGGGAATAGGTTGTGTTCTCCACTCATAAGCAATCCTAGCTCCATCTGGACTCCAAACAAGACGGCCAATCTGAGTTTCATTATTCTGATTATTGCCAGTTACGGTTTTAATCAATTGCTTCAGGTTCTTTCCATCCGCATCCACCGTATAAATTTCGCCTCCCGAAGCATAGGCTAGACTGTCTTTGAGAGGAGACCATACGAAAGAATCGACTGTAGCCCCTTCGTTCAATGGCCAGCTAACCTTTCCACTTTCATCAATTAGATACACTGAAGAATCACCCTTGCGAAATGCCAGCCATTTACCCGATGGGGACCAACGCGGTTCCTCATTCTTACCATCCTGGGTGAGACGTTGTGGTTCTCCATCGGGCAAGGTCTTTTCCCATACGTCACCTCCCTGGACATAAGCCAGTTTACCTAGGTCATTTGGGATTGGAGTTGGCTCCACATTTATATTGATTTGTATAGTGGGTCTACATGCGCTTAGAAGGGATAAAACAAAAGGAATTATGACGTAAACAATGACCTTTTTCATAGTCAAATCCTAATTAGTTTATTGAGGCGCTTCTTATGGTGAACAAAGCATAACATACCAATATTTCAGACATATAACTGTGATGTAACAATATGTAACAAGATAAACTGCCTGCCTGAAAATCAGGTCAGCTAACCACCGGCAAGCGCATCGTAAAAACCGTGCCCTGCCCAGATCGACTGCGAACTGAGATCTCCCCCTGATGTCGTGCGACTATTGCCTGAACCAGGGCAAGACCCAGCCCACTTCCTGGACAACCGAGTGAATTTTTACCTCGATAGAGTTCCTCAAATATGTGTGGTAGTTCTTCTGATGGAATGCCCGGACCATTATCCGTAACTTCCACAATCAGCCAGGGGCGTGCTTCGAAGGCACGGACTTCAATATCTGCTGCTGGTGGCGTAAATTTAAGAGCGTTATCGACCAGGTTATAACAAGCCAGCCAAAGCAACCCCCGATCTCCTTGTATGGATGGCAATTTCCATGGAGGTTGAAGTAAAGTCAAGTTCAAGTGACGTTCCGAAAACCCAGGATGGTCTTTAACTGATTCGATAATTTCCTGGAGCAGCTCATTGATATCGACCGGTTCATATTCAACTGGCTGCTCTTCGATCTGAGTGAGTTTGCGCAAGTCGGTGATCAGGTGCTCAATACGGTTCACCTGATCGTTGATATCATTCAGAATCTTCCCTGGTTGTTCTTCGAACGTTCCCTGGGTCATATAAGCCAATTCAGCTTTGAGAGCCGTCAAGGGGTTTTTCAGCTCATGATCGAGCTGCTGCAAGAAGCGACTCCGTTCTTGTTTGGTATCTTGCTTAATCTTTTCGCTGATGATTTGATCGCGAGCTAGCGCTCGCTGGCGTGATAACCAGAAACCAAGAGGGACAGCTGTGAGCAGGAAACCAATCATCAGAAGCAAGCTTCCGAGGTCTATACGTCCCTGGAAAAGCAGGATAGGATTGAATATTAGCCGTGATTGAAGGATAATGGCCAGGATCAGTCCAATAACCAGAGGAACCAGCATCAAACCGACAATGGTTAACCGCTTTAATTTCATAGCGCTTCTTCGTCTGCGCTTTCCACAGGTGCGATGAAGCGATAACCTGTGCCAATGATCGTTTCAATGAAAATCGATTGTTCGCCATCGTCTCCAATGGCATGGCGCAGCTCAGCGATGCGCACATCCACCGCCCGAGAAGCTACCGGTTGCGCCCAACCCCACACTGCATCCATTAATTGCTCGCGGCTGAATACCTGATCAGGGTAAAGCATCAAGTGCTCGAGTAATGCAAGAGCTTTTGGGGTCAGCTCGATCACACGCTCATCTTTATAGGCACGCCTGGTTTTCCGATCTAGTATCAGGTCGCCGGCCCGAAGTCTACTAGCCATACTGAGCGGTCTTTTCAATTGTCCACTACCTTTACGTCTCAGGACTGCCTTAATGCGTGCGATCAGTTCCTGTGGCTCAAAAGGCTTGCACAAATAGTCATCAGCACCTTCTTCCAGGCTCAAAACCTTATCGGTTGTGGTGCTCACGCGGGTGAGCATGATCACTGGAGTCCAGTCACCGGCTGCGCGCAATTGGCGGCACACTTCGCGCCCATCCATCCCTGGCATCAAGACATCCAGGACGAGCAGGTTGGGACGGATTTCATGGACCTTGCGTAGAGCAGTGGCTCCATCACTGGCTACAACAACTGAATAACCGGCCCGCTCTAGAATGGGTGCTAGATAGTCGGTTATACCCCTTTCGTCATCTACCAAAAGGATTTTCTCGCCTGGCACAATAATCCTCAATGATCTCTGTAGCTCTGGAACAGTGAAGCGAAATGGATATTATTTTCATTATAAGAAACTATAGCGAATTTCACAAGTGAGGAATTTCAGGTTCACCTTGTGAGCTGAGCCTACGCTATAAGGACCGTAAACAGGTAATAGTCGTAAAACGGGACAAATATCCCTATATCTGCGGGTCATTTACCCCACTTCAACGGGACATATATCTCTCGCCTCACCATCCCAATTCTTCTAAAATCATCATACACGCAACACACGAACTTTATCCACCAAGGAGTAATACGTCGTGGCAAGGAACAACCTGACCTGGATCAAAGGCGATATTACCGGCGATATTTATTACGACAACTTTCATTTGGATTCAAAGGATGTCCAATACTCACCTGTACCTGGCGAATCTGTACCAGATGATCGAAGGCGTTGTAGCCGTATTGACGCTAGTCACGGGCATCTTAACCTCGGTAAACAAGGTCCTGTCTTGATGGATTCCGGCTCAACTTATGAATAACCAAGGCTTTCTCCAACACATTTGTAAGATTAGCGACTGGATGCCAGATTGGGCAGGTTGGCTAAAGCCCAGGCAGGCAGATGAGCTGGATCTACCTGCCGACTTGGAGGTGGAGCAATCAGGAGTTTGTTTTTTAGATGGCCAGGACGAGCTGGACTACTTGTGGTACCGGCTGCGCGAAGCCGAAGGTGGAAGGGAATACGCCGGATACCGCGTCGTGCGGTTGCTGCAGCTCACCTTCCTGCCTTTGGAAGCGCGTTCCGATCCAGGATTGTTGCAGAAGATGCGCACCGTTTTGCGTGGGCTGTACGGGTCAAAGGTCAGCTTTCTGTATCTTGCTGCCGGTATCTTTGACAATCAGCAATCGCCGGTTGGAATTGTCCAGTGTTACGGAGTCTCCGCATTTGCGCCAACAATAGAAGAAGCTTGCGCTCAATCCAGACGCAGCCTGGCGGCGCTCAAAGGAGCTATGAGCGGGGCCTATCGTCAGATCCGCCTGCAACCGCTCACTGTCCGGTTGGCAGAGTGGATTTTCCTGAGCTTCCACGATATGAATCATGTGCTGCTCACCGTGGGCCACACTGACCCGCGTGAGAACGCCCGCGGCAGCAGCGGAGGCATCGTCCACAACCCGTTGGTCGAAGCTGGTCCAACCGCCCAGCAGTACACCCTGCAGCAGAACGAAATCCTGTTCCGCGGCATGAGCGATCTAAAAGAGGAATTCCTCTTCCTGGTGCTCACTTCCCCGGTCAGCTTGGGAGCGATCACCGAGATGCTCGCTGGCCTGGCCGAAAACACCTCCACCTGGGCCGCCTGGCAGAACGGTGTGCGGGGGGTCAGCTTTGGGGTCAGCCTGCCGGCGCTGCTTTCCGGATTGATGGCGCAATCCGCTACCCAAGGCTTTGGTGAAAGCCAGGGCACGGCTCACAATACCGGGTTGGCCCACACCGACAGCCAGGCTCATACGGATGGCAGCGCCCATACCACCGGCTCAGCGGATAGCAGCGGCTGGTCTCACGTGGTAGGCGATTCGATTTCTCACTCTGCTGGCCAGTCCATTTCACAAGGTGCCGCCCACACGGTTGGCCAGGCTGTCAGCAACGGCACTGCTTCGTCGGAAAGCTCAGGGCAGG
>JBGPBQ010000091.1:0-13659 GCA_041481345.1 Anaerolineae bacterium | reverse complement strand
GGGGCTTCCTCGCTCTGGTCGTATTCATCCTGGATCTCACCCACAATCTCCTCGAAGATATCCTCCAGCGTGACCAACCCGGCAATACCTCCGTACTCATCCACTACCATCGCCATATGCACGTGCCCTGACTGCATCTCCTCCAAAAGCTCATCCACCTTCTTAGCCTCGGGGACGAAGGTCGCCGGTCTGAGCAAGCTACGCAGAGATTCGATCTTGTCGCCCTTGCGCCATATTTTCAGCAGGTCTTTGGCGTACAGCAGACCCAGCACGTTATCTACCGACTCCTCGTACACCGGCACGCGTGAATGACCCGACTTGATCAGCTCATCCACCGCCTCCTGCAGGGGGGTGGACACGTCCAGGGCGTTGATATAGATGCGCGGCAGCATGATCTCGCGCACCAGGGTGTCGCCCAGCTCGAAGATCGAGTAGATCATCTGGCGCTCGTCCCCTTCCAGCACACCGCCTTCGTGCCCGGCATCCACCATGCTCTTCAGCTCCTCTTCGGTGACGGTGGTCACGGGCTCCTGGGCTTCACCCCTTCTCCGGCTGAAAGCCAGCGGCAACAGGAGCAGCGGCGATAGGACCGCCGTAGTGACGCGCACAGATGGTGCCAGGCGCATCGCCCAGGTTTCAGGGTGGCGGGTGATGGCAGCTTCCACCGCCCACTCCAGCCAGAACATCACCACCGCCGCCAGGAGCAGGACGCCCAGCATCATCAGCATGGATGGGAAGGCCAGCTCTTGTGGGAAGAACAACGCCAACAGCAGACTGGCACCCAAAAAACGGGTCAGCAGCAGGAGCAGGTTGCTGGCTGCCAGCCATTCCTGGGGGGTATGCAGCAGGCTGATCGCCCGGTTGACCTGCTGCTCCATTTCCTCCCTGAGAGCCAACAGGCGCGCCAGGCTGGCGTTCAATAGAGCCGCCCTGTAGGCGATAGTGAACAGGTCCAGACAGAACAGCCCCAGCAGACCCAGGACGAGCAGGTAAGGGTTCACTTCTTGAGCTCTTTAATCACCCTGGCGGGCACCCCCACTGCAAGTGTGCCGGGTGGGATATCCTTGGTGACCACCGCTCCCGCGCCAGTCTTGGCGCCTGCCCCCACCTTCACGGGTGCCACCAGCATCGTGTCGGAGCCGATGAAAGCTCCCTCGCCGATCTCGGTGGGGAACTTGTGCGTGCCATCAAAGTTGCAGGTGATGGTTCCAGCGCCAATGTTCACGTCAGCACCTACATTGGCATCACCCAGATAGGAAAAGTGCCCCATCTTGGTGCCCGGACCGAGAGTTGAGTTCTTGACCTCACCGAAGTTGCCCATGTGCACCCCGCGGGAAAGATGGGCACCCTTGCGCAGGTGGCAGTAGGGACCCATTTCCACGTGGTCTTCGAGCAAGGCACATTCGAGCACGGAGGCCAATAGAGTGCAGTTATCGCCGACCCTGGTATCGGTGATGATGGTATTGGGGCCGATAACGCATCCTGCGCCAATCTGGGTGCTGCCGTGCAGGTAGGTCCCAGGCCACAGGATAGTATCCTGCCCCAGGGTGACTTCCGGCTCGATGTACGTGCTGACCGGGTCGATCATGGTCACACCCGAAAGCATCCACTGGCGGTTGATGCGCTGGCGCAGCAGGGCTTCCGCCTGCGCCAGGTGGACGCGCGTGTTAATGCCGATGACTTCATCTTGGTCTTCGATGGTGATGGTGTGGATGGCATGACCTTCCGCCACGGCGATGCCCACCAAGTCAGTCAGGTAATACTCGCCTTTGGGAGAAAGAGTGATACGCTTGAGCACCGGCCAGAGCCAATCTGCTCTGAAGCAATACACCCCAGGGTTGAGCTCGTGGATGTTCAGCTGCTCAGGGGTGACCTGCGCCTCCTCGACCACCGCGCACACTTGCCCGCTGGAATCGCGGATGATGCGCCCAAAGCCGCGCGTCTCAGCCGCGGTGACCGTCAGCATGCTGATGGGGTCAGCGTGCGACTGGGACAGCTCCACCAGCTGGCGCAGCGTCTCAGCGGTGAGCAGGGGCATATCGGCATAGAGCACGAGCACCAGGTCAGATTTACTGCTGAGTAGAGCCTCAGCCTGCATCACGGCGTGCCCGGTGCCAAGCTGGGGCTCCTGGAGGGTGTAATCCGCCTGGTCGCCCAGCACCTGGCACACCTGGTCAGCCGCGTGCCCGACAACCATCACCGGCTTGCCACCGATGATTTGATGGGCTGCCTGCAGGGCATACCAGGCCATGGGCTTGCCCAACAGCTGGTGAAGCACTTTGGGCAGGTTGGATTTCATGCGAGTGCCTTGCCCGGCGGCAAGGATAACAGCGGAAAGGTTCATCATCCCTCCATAATAGCAAAACGCAAAGCCCTAAGGGCGTCAGCAGCGAATGCTGACCCACCCAGGCGACTTTGCGATAATCATACCAGAAGTCTCAATGCTAACCAGCTGGGGCATCCGGGCTCGAACCAGAATAAACAGATCCAAAGTCTGCTGTGCTGCCATTGCACCATGCCCCAATTTCAACGCCCGGTTTTCAGGGCGAGGGGTATTTTATCATATTTTAGAGATAATCCGCTCGGGGGGGTTAATCTGAGCCTGCGCTCAAGCAGCCTTATCATCGTCGGGTGCCAAACCCAGCTGACGGGCCTGGTCGTAAGTGAGTACTTCCTTGCCGGGCGTCTCTTCCGGCGGATTACTCTCACCCAGGGTTTCCCAATAACCATCCGCCTGTTCTTTGCCAGCTGTATGGGAGGCCTGGGAGAAAATGCCTTCCACCTTGGCCAGCGTCTCCTTATCGACACTGACCTCGGTAGGCAGCTCTCGCTTGGGAAGCGGCGGTTCCTTGCGCTCAGCTGCCTCTTTGGCGAGGCTGATCTGAAGATCATGGACAACCAAATGGATAGTATGGTAGATCATGCCCAGCTTATCGGGTCCGAAATAACCTGCGGTAACCACAAACAGGGTGTGATTCATCCCAACGGGCGCCACATAGATGCATTGCCGTGGGGCGGCGAAATACTGCAAGCTCTCGTTGGTACCTTTTGCCATGGCCTGGGATACCTGTAGGCTGGCGCGGAAGGCATGCATTAAGGCTGAAAGCAAGCGGGAGCCGGTTGAGATATCCGTCCCGCTGCCGGCTTCTTCGACTATCTGGCCAGCGCTATTCACCAGGAGGACCGACACCGCTTTCACCTGTTTCTTCAACACGGCCAGACGGTCATGAAGAGTAGATGGCTGTTCAACGCTGGCAGCCTCGCCAGCCTCATTTTCATTCGAAACTCCACTCTTACCTGGGCCAGGTATGGATACCCTTGCGGCTTGATCCATGGCGCTTAGTGGCGCGGCGACCGCACCTGGGCTGGACGATAAGCAGCGCTTGACTGCCTCCAGGAAAGCGGTGACATCGATGGGCTTGAAGAAAAAAGCATCCACATTAGCTTCAGTTACTTGCTGGCGGACCTGCGCATCATCGACCCCGGTGACCAGGATGATCTTCGCCTCCGGCTTGCGCTTGCGCAGCCTGGGAACCATATCCAAACCTGACATGCCTGGCAGGCGAATATCCAACACCACCAAATCCAGTGGTTGGGATGTGCCGATGAACAGCGCCTCTTCCGCTGAAGGCATGTCTAGCACTTCGATCTCATCGCCGAGCGTCTTAAGGCTAGCAGTGACCATGCGCCGGACTTCGTGGTTATCTTCAACCACTAGTACTCGATATGGACTCATGATTAAATCATTCTATCACGGTTTTAAAATCAGAAATGCCGGGGGAGAACACCCCGGGTGTGATATTAATACAAAGTAGGGGCACGATCATGCCGTGTCCCAACTAGGTGTTTGATGAAGATTGCTTCGGCAAAAATCATCTCCCCCGAAAATCAGCGGGGACAGGCGCAATGACAAAAATTTTTATTCCACACGCCAGCATGCCAGCAGATGATCACGGCTGACTTCGCGGAAAGGAGGCTCTTCGATCCCACAGATATCCATCGCTACCGGGCAGCGCGGGTGGAAGCGGCAACCTCCCGGCGGGTTCAGCGGGCTGGGCACATCTCCCTGCAGGATGATGCGCTCACGTTTCAGCGTGGGGTCGGGGATGGGAATGGCAGACATCAGCGCCTGGGTGTAAGGATGAAGAGGATTGCGGAACAGCTCTTCACGCCTGGTCATCTCAACCATCTTTCCCAGATACATTACCGCCACCCGGTCTGAAATGTGTTCAACTACGCTCAGGTTATGAGCAATGAACAGATAGGTGAGCCCAAACTCACGCTGAAGCTCCTTTAGTATATTCAGCACCTGTGACTGGATGGAGACATCCAGCGCGGAGACCGGCTCATCGGCGACGATGAACTTTGGGCGCAGCGCCAGGGCGCGCGCGATGCCGATGCGCTGGCGCTGACCACCCGAGAACTCGTGCGGGTAGCGGCGGGCGTGGTAATCTTCCATGCCAACCTTGCGCAGCATCTCGATCACTGTCTCGAAGCGCTGGCTGGGGGTGCCGATATTGTGGATTTTCAACCCCTCGCCAATCGATTCGCCCACCGGCATGCGCGGGTCAAGCGAGGCATAGGGGTCCTGGAAGATGATCTGCATATTGCGGCGCATGGCTTTCAGCGCTTTGCCCTTCAACTGGGCCACATCGACCCCTTCGAAGATGACAGAACCGCTGGTGGGCTCGATCAAGCGCAGCAGGGTGCGCCCAACGGTTGTCTTGCCGCAGCCTGATTCACCCACCAGACCGACCGTCTCACCCTGGCGGACGTTAAAACTGATATTATCCACGGCCTGCACCCAGGCGACCACATGTTGCAGTACCCCCCCGCGGACGGGGAAATATTTGACCAGCTCGCTGACCTCAATCAGGTTTGGCCTGCCATCGTTGGGAGCAGTGTGATCAGTCAGGGTGCACCTCCCGGGCTGGAGGCGCGGCGAGGGTTCAGGGGGGCTTTGTGCCCGTCGTAATCCTGGTAAAGCCAGCACCTGCACAAGTGCCCAGGTTCGTTCGCCACCAGCTTCGGTTCCACCTGGGTGCAGATGGCCAATTGGTATTCGGTCAGCGCCCGGCAGCGAGGTGCGAACTGGCAACCGGGGGGCAGGTTGACCAGGTTTGGCACAGTGCCGGGGATGACTTCCAACACGTCCTTCACCGTGCCCAGAACGGGTATGGAAGCCAGCAAACCCTGGGTATATGGATGCAATGGGTCCTTGAACAAGGTAGTAATATCGGCCTGTTCAACGATCCGCCCGGCATACATGACCGCCACCCGGTCAGCCATCTCGGATATCACGCCCAGATCATGGGTGATCAGGATGATGGCAGTATCCATACGTGTGCGCAGGTCACTGATCAAGTCGAGGATTTGGGCTTGAATGGTCACGTCCAAGGCGGTGGTAGGCTCATCCGCGATAAGCAGCTGGGGGTTCAACGCCAGCGCCATGGCGATCATGACCCGTTGTGCCTGACCACCCGAAACTTCATGCGGATAGGAGCGCGCCTTGCTATCGGGGTCTGGGATGCCCACCAGGCGCAGCAGCTCGACGGCTTTATTCCAGGCTGCTTCCTTGCTCAGGTTCTGGTGGCACTGAAGCACCTCTGCCACCTGGTCGCCGACTTTAAAGACGGGGTTGAGGCTGGACTGAGGTTGCTGGAAGATCATCGAAATACGGTTGCCACGCATATGAACCATCTCGGCTTCAGAAAGCTCGAGCAGGTTGCGACCATCAAACACTATCTCACCTTCCACCACCTTGCCAGGAATACCGATCAAACGCATGATGGAAAGCGAGGTCACGCTTTTCCCGCAACCAGATTCGCCCACCAGGCCCAGCACTTCACCCCGCCCAACGGTAAGGTCCACTCCATCCACGGCTTTAACTACACCGTCCTCGGTGTAAAAATAGGTCTTTAGGTTGCGCACCTCAAGCAGGGGGGGATTGGTCGCGTTCAGCAAAGGTCGATCTCCATCATCATTAGCTCACAGCCGGGTGAAAAAGTGATTTTGGGTTCGAGAACAGATTCCATACTTGTGGGTAATGCTATTCTAATATAGATTCTCAAATATAAGGACTACAGCTTATTGGAGTTTAGACAGACCAGGATTCAACCAGGGCAATTCGGTCCTATATCTTTCTCAAGCGTGGGTTGAGGATGCTGTCGAGTGCAAAACCCACCACTGCAAAGGCAAGCCCGGTCAGGATCATCATGGAAACAGGTTCCAGCACCCAATAATAATAACCATGGAAAGCCCCTCTGGTAAGCGCATCATAGATTACCTTGCCCCACGTAGGAAGATATGGATCGCTTATGTTCAGATATGCCAGGGTGGCCTCGAAAAACACGTAGGTGGGGACCAGGATGACCAGCTGCGGAATGAGCAATGGGATAATGCGCGGAACCAGGTAATACCGGGTGATGCGCCAATTACTGGCGCCATAGGCTTGAGCAGCTTCTATGTACGATGATTCCTTAACATGAATAAAGGCAGACCGGTATGTCTTGATTGCCGAGCCAAATATGCTCAGTACAATGATTACTCCAAGGATCACCCAAATACTTTTGGAGTATAGGCAGTAAATCATGATGGCAATCGGCAGAGTCGGGAGGATCATATTTACCTCGGTGATCCGCTGGACTGCGCTATCAATCCATCCACCATACCAAACACTAAATGCTGCAATCATCATCGCTAAAACGCCGGTTGTTATGGCACCTAATAACCCAAATGCCAGGGCGACCGGTATTCCCCACAATAAAGGTACCATCAAATCCCTACGCAGGTCATCGGTACCTGCCAGCCAATACACCTGCCCATAGAGGATTAGCTTGGCATCCAGGTTGGCATTTTCTTCAAACAGTGTGGTGTCGATTCGCAGTTTATATGTTCCTTTGAGTGGAGCCGTCATCTCTCCTTCGGCCGGATTTTTAAATAGCACATCCACCGCAGAAGATCCACCCACCCCAGAGAGCAGTAATCCCTGCCGCTGGATGGCCTCTCCCACAAGATATTTTTCGGGCAGATCCTGAGAGGCGAGATACCTCTGGGTTGATACTGCAGAAAAGTTCCCCAACTTGAGCTCTCTTCCTTCTGGTGCTATCAGGGTAGGTTGACGAACGGCTTCTTTTCATATTGTCCATCAAAGACGATCATCATATCCTTGGGGAAACCCCCATAGGGGTAGTCGATTGTATATGTAATTGTCAATGTACCCGCCATAGTTGATGACCACAATGGCAAGGAATATACCCGCAGAAACCACGAGAAAGAGGGTGACCGCTCTTAAGGTGACATACTTTAAAACCCTGGCGATCGTACTGGAGGCTGGATTTTCAGGGGTTGGTTCCACTGTTGTCAGTATCGTCAGTTATATCTTTTTAAATATAAAACCCGCCTTCTGTATCTCATACGATGAAAACGGGCCTCATTAGGTATATAATAATAACTCTTAAGCGTAATAAAAGTTCGTTCCTGTAAGCGAGCGGCAGCTACCAATCGTGATGATCGTCGTGTGGAGTGTCTATCGGAGGGGGTACGTCTCTATTTTTACTCCGACGGTAGCGAACAAAATAAGCGCTGCCCATGATACCCAGGATCAACCCTCCCACAGATAGAGCGTATGAGAAAAAGTTTAGGAAGATGGTCGATGTAAGGATTTGCATGACCATTAAGAAAGGCAGGATGGCTCCGAGCAGAACCATCACAAAGCCGATCGAGATCAGGTATTCCCCGCGTATCGTTCTCATTTGTATTACGATTCTTTATATAACCAGCACAAAGTTGTGTGGTCTGGCTCAGGGGTAAACTCGGGTGGATCCTGGACTTCACACAGACCTGGAATCATCTTCGGGCAGCGCGGGTGGAAGCGGCAACCACTGGGAGGGTTGACCAGGCTGGGAGGTTCTCCGGGCGGAACTTCTTTGTAAGTCAACGCATTTTTAGCATCTGGCTCTGAGGTTGCGGCCAGCAACGCATTTGCATAAGGGTGCAATGGGTTGCGTAGCAGGTCGCTGATCCTGGCTTTCTCAATGATCTTACCGGCGTACATAACGAAGACCCGCTCAGAGAAATAGCGCACAGTCGACAGATCGTGTGTGATATAGATCACCGATAGTTGGAACCTCTCTTGCAGGCCGCGCAACAGCTTTAAAATCTCGACACGGACAGAGGCGTCCAGCATCGATACAGGCTCATCGGCGACCAGGAATTTCGGTTTCATGATCATGGCACGGGCAATGACCATGCGCTGCTGCTGACCACCGCTGAGCATGTGAGGGAACTTGGTCAGGAAGTCACTGACAGGGGTCATTTTGACCTCCGTCATGACCATGTTGATCCGGTCGTCAATTTCATGCTTATCCTTGATCCCACCGATAATGAGCGGCTCAGCCAGAATTCGCTGGACGCTCATAAACGGCGGCAGGGCACCATAAGGGTCCTGCTGGACGTAGCCTACCTGGGTGCGATACCACTTCATCACCTTCGTATCCATCCCGGCCAAATCCCTGCCTTCAAAAACCACGTGTCCTTCGGTAGGCTTGTATAACCCCAAAATGGTCTTCATCAGACTGGATTTCCCGCAACCACTTTCACCGACCACAGCAATGGCTTCACCATGCTTAACTGCAAAGGATACGTCATCTACTGCGCGTACAAAACCCGCGTGACCAAAACCAAAGCGCCGGAGCTCGAACCACACTTTCAGGTCCTGGATGGATAAAAGTGCTCCATCCGTACCAGGAACGCCACTTGTTTCCACAACAGTTGTAACTGGGTTGCTTTCCATCATGCCTTCACTTATCCTGTCTTACGCATATAACCAACATTTAACCCGGCGACCTTCAATGTTGAAGGTGGGCGGTTCCTCGTCGCATTTCTCAAACCGAGAAGGGCAGCGGGCAGCAAACCTGCAGCCCGTCGGAGGGTTAATCAAGCTGGGAGGCTGACCAAGAATGAATTCTGGTTCCGTATCACCATGCAGCCTGGGAACGCTGTTCATTAGTTTTCGAGAATATGGATGCAGGGGGTTGGGGAAGAAACGAGGGGTATCCCCGACTTCGACAATTTGACCAGCGTACATGACTGCCACATCGTCTGCCAGCTCACTAGAGGTGGCTATGTCGTGAGTGATCAGGATATAACTCGTCTCAAACTCGTGCTTGATGCGCTTAAGCACGTTCATGATGTTGGCCTGGGTGAGCAAATCCAATGCGGAGGTGGGCTCATCCAGGATGATCAGGATCGGTGAGGTGACCAGCGCCATGGCGATAGCTGACCTTTGGCGCATACCGCCGCTGAGCTCGAACGGATAGCGGACGAGGAAATCAGCCGGCACACCCACGTTCTGAAACATCTTGCGCGCCATAGCCATAGCTTCTTCCGGCCTGGCATTCAGGTGGATCATGGCTGGTTCCGCCACCTGATCGCCCACCCGGATGACCGGGTTTAAGGCGTTCATGGCAGCTTGAGGCACCAGCGACATCTTGATCCAGCGCACATTCTGGCGGAATTCTTCTTCATCGTATTCCATGATGTCCGTGCCATCCAGGTAGATATGACCTGAATACTCGGCTACGTTGCGAGGCAACAAACGAAGGATCGCCTTGGCGAGCGAGGTTTTTCCACAGCCGGATTCACCCACGATAACCACCGCCCGGTTGTAGGTCAGGTTAAAATCCACGCCGTCCACAGCTTGGACGATCCCCTGAGTGGTGCGGAAGTGAAGCTTCAAATTTTCAACGCGTAAAAGTTCCGTGTCTGCCATTCGTTTACATACCTCGCAGCCTGGGGTTGAAGATACGATCCAGAGAGAAACCTAACAAAGCGAACGCCAACCCTGCCAGCATCAACAATGCCGCCGGCTCCAGCACCCAATAATACAAGCCTTGATAGAGGGCACCATTCTGCTGTGCGTCATTGATGATCTTGCCCCAGGTGGGGAGTGTCGGATCACCCAGCCCCAGAACTGCCAGGCCGGCTTCCAGAAATACAAATGTAGGGATCAAGGTCACGAGCTGTGGAATGATCAATGGGATAATGCGGGGGACAAGGTAGGAGAAGACGATGCGCAGGCTTCCGGCACCATAGGCACGGGCAGCCTCGACATATGGAGATTCTCTCACCTGCAAGAACACAGCCCGATAGGTTTTAATGCCCGCACCGAAAATGCTCAAAAGAATCACTACCCCGAGAATTACCCAGATGCTGCGGGAGTAAAAAGTACCCACCATGATCAGGATGGGCAGGAAGGGCAATACCAGGTTTACCTCGGTAATACGCTGAATGAGACCATCCACCCAACCGCCATACCACACCCCGAAAGCGGCAATCACCATGGTAATGGCGGTCGTACCGATGGCAGCCAGCAAGCCGAAAGCCAGGGCAACCGGGGTGCCCCACAACAAGGCTACTCTCAAATCCCGGCGTAGATGGTCCGTCCCACAGCAGCCACTGACCTTGCCGTAGAGCACCATTTCAGCGTCGATGGTGGAACCCTTATCAAAGGTGTATCCATCGATGACCAGCTGGTAGGTGCCTTTTACCGGAGGGGTTAACCCGGCCTTTGGATCGGCAACAAACAAGCCATCCTGAGGCGCCAGACCAGCCAGTTTACGCTGGAGCTTGGTATCCTGGGCGAGGTAGTAAGTTTGCTTGGTATCCACGGCAAAACTTCCTATATCGATCTTTCTTCCATCCGGTGTGAGCCAGGACATAGAGACAAACGGTTGTTTCGTCGTATACACATCGGTGAAATAAATAGCGATATCTGAAGGATACTCATCGGCCTGGTAATCAAAGGTGTAAGTGATGACCGTTGAAGTCATCTTCTCACCGGGTATAACGGTTTTTTGCGCCGTTCCATCCTTACTGCTCTGCTTAAATGAATCGGGTAATTTTTCTCTGCGGAAGAAATTTATCCATGAGGGGGCAGCATACTTCGGGTATTCATACCAGACACCCTCACCGCCGCGCCACAGGACAATTGCCTTGGAATATGGAATGGAAACAACGGCATAAACGGAGAGCACCAGCAGTAAAGCGATGATGGCCAAACCAATAATCGCAGATGGATAACGTACTAGCTCTTTGAAAGTATTTCTAAGGGCTTTCATTGCGGCCTGCTTTCACCACCGCCGATCTTCACCCTGGGATCCACCAGGGCGTAGGCAATGTCGAGGAGGAATACGGTAATCACTAACAGATAGGCGAAAATGACCGTGGAGCCAACAATAACCGGGGTATCATACAGCCCGACGGCGGTGAAAAGGGCACGCCCGAGACCGGGCCAAAGGAAAACCGTCTCAAAGATAGGTGCTCCAGTCCACATGGCAATGACCAGCAAGGCAAAACTGGTAATAATCGTCGGCAGGGTCGGTCTGAGAATATAACTGCGCTCAATATTCCTGGAGGTCAGACCTTTGGCTTTGGCCATATCCACATAATCCTCACTGGAATAAATTAGGAAGAACGTCCGCCAGGTGAATGCACTCAGAAAAATTTGACTGAGGGTGATGGCGATGACCGGTAAAATCATATGCTTCATCAAGCTCAATGCATACATTAACTTTGAGTCGGGGGGCGGTGCGTCCACCAACCCGCCAAAAGGCAGCCAGTGCAGGAGAGCTGCAAATATTAAGATGAGGAAAATACCATAAAACCACCCTGGTGCGGATGAAGTTGGGGCGAGGGTGATGAATAACTTATCAAAGAAACTGCCATATTTTCTGGATAATGATAAAGCAATGAGAATAGCAAAAATGAATAGAAAGACGTCGGCTGTTCCGAACAGGACCAGCGTAGCCGGCAAACGTTCCAGGATGATGTTTTTCACTTGTTTCGAGCCACTGTCACTGGCCATCTGCAAGGCGCGCCCGAGGTCGAGCGTAAGGGCATTTCTTAGATATAAAAAGCTGCGCACCACGAAGGGCTTGTCCAGTCCCAGACGCTTTTCCTGGATGGATATCTGCGCCGCCATCTGGGCCTGTTTTTCCGCGGCAGACAGCTGCTTGAAGGCAGGGTTGGTAGCCAGTGCCATGTTTACTGCTTCCTGGATCTGCCCGCGCTGGATGGTATCGACATACCCGCCCATGTTGGCGATGAGGATAGTCAGATAGACTGCCACGACCACGGTAAGAAACAACACGATCAAGCGGACAACGGTATAGCGTAAAATACGCGAGAGAGTGCTGACTGTGGCTTTGCGCTTTGTCTCGGCTGCTGCCTGGGTATCAAGAGGAACAGAGGCTTCGCTCATGGTGACTCACTTTCATTCGTAAAACTTTCAATTTTAATGGAGGCAGGCGATTGCCTGCCTCCATTGAATTAATCGGTATTCGTTACTTCGCTACGAACTCAAAGTCAGTGATGGTGGGGATGCTTACAGCCAGCGAGGTGGTAACGACTTCAAGCTTATTCGAACCGGAGACAAGCTTGGAGGTAACATCTGCACCGAGGGTGATCGTGTATACGCCTGCTGATCCAGCAGTGGCAACACCCTGGGTTACGACTGCACCAGCAGAATCGAATAGCAGATATTTCACTGCATCGACTTTATCCGCCGGATAGGGTTGCTCCTGGAAGGTTAATGACACATTGTATTTCGCTTCCTGACCAATGGTAACCTCTCCCGGTCCGTCAATCGTGACGACGGGGATCATGGGCGTGCCAAAGGCGGCCCAGCGGTTGGCAGAGTCGGGGTACTTGTCATAGCGCAGCAGGGTGAGGGACTTCTCAACCGGGAAGGCCTTATTCAAGTAGAACGGACCTGTGCCAAGCCAGAAGTGACCTTGGGTTGAATACCAGGTCTGGAGGTTCTTCCAGCGGAGGGTGGCCTCATCAGCCGTAACGTAAGTACTCATGGTAGGGGCGTAGGGGATGTAGTTCTCACCAGCGGCGGTGGTCATCCAACCCTTGAGGATATCCAGGGATGGGCCAGCAATGAAGCTCATCCACTCAACCTTCTTGACGCCTGCTTTATCAGTCGAGAAAGCCAGCTCGGTCTTCGGGTCGGTGCTTGAGTCAGCCAGATAACCCAAGGCCATTGTTTGCCAGGGTGCTCCACTTCTTGCTACAGCATACGGTGTCGCCAGTGCTGGGTACCAGGTCCTAACCATCCACTCAGCATCCAGATAGTACTGGTCATCATAAGTGGTGATCACCAACGGATCAGTCGACTCAATTACAACGCCCTTGAAGTGCGATAAGAAAGCGTCAAGGGACGGCGCCTGGGCTTCATCGTAGATTAGGCTGTCAGGTTTTGCATTGTCGAAGGTCAAAATCATAGCCATGACGAAATCGCCCACGGAGATCGGGCTGCCGTCGTGCCAGGTGACCGTTTTGAACATGTCAGCAGGATAGGTGACGGTGACTTTAGAAAGAGTAGTCAGGGTCGAGGTGTACTTATCACCAGCAGTGATGAAGGTCTGGGTCTTGGCATCCCAATCCACCCAGGCATTCTTTGGAACCTCGATCGAGGGGGCGGTGGTCAGTGTGACCCAGTCGAGGGTCTTGGCGACCGGTAGACCTGCCTTCACGGTCACATCCGCCTTTTCAATCCGCAGTGGGTAGTATAGACCGGTGTATGGATCGGCCATCAAACCACCATCTTGCGTAGCGCCCTGGGGCATGGCATCATAGATCCAGTTGCTGCCC
>JBGPBQ010000090.1:0-13741 GCA_041481345.1 Anaerolineae bacterium | reverse complement strand
GTCTTTGAAAACCACGTCTCCTTGCAGCAGGCGGTGAGTTCCGATGATGATATCCACTTTACCGCGCGATAGGCGTTCCAGGATATCTTTTTGCTGCTGAGGAGTGCGGAAGCGTGAAAGCATCTCCACTTCCACCGGGAATGGTGATAGGCGCTGGCAGAAGGTGTGGTAATGCTGTTGAGCCAAAACCGTGGTTGGCACCAGGATCGCTACCTGCTTACCATCCATCACGGCCTTGAACGCGGCGCGCAGCGCAACCTCGGTTTTACCGTAACCGACATCCCCGCAGATCAGGCGATCCATCGGTTTATGCGCTTCCATGTCCTTTTTCACTTCTGTAATGACCCGCAGCTGATCATTGGTCTCGATATATGGGAAGCTGGCTTCCAATTCCTTCTGCCAGGGGGCGTCTTCGCCAAACGCATGCCCTTCGACCACATTGCGGCGGGCGTACAGCTCGAGCAGGTCTTGAGCCACCTCCTCGACCGCCTCTTTGACCTTCGTTTTGGTGGTGCGCCACTCCGGGCTGCCCAGGCGGGTGGGGGTGGGCGGGTGAGCGTCCGGACCGATATAACGCGTCAGCCGGTCAGCCTGGTACACCGGGACGAACAGCAGGTCACCCTCGGCATACTCCACTGACAGGTATTCCCGTTCGATGCCATCCACCGAGCGTTGGACCAAACCATTGAATCGCCCGATGCCGTGGTCCACATGCACCACCCAGTAACCGGGCTCAAGATCAGCGTATGCCGCCTCGGGTGCCTCAGCCACCGGGCGTGGGCGCTGGCGCAGCTCAGGCCGCCGCCAGCCGAATATCTCTCCGTCCGTCAGTAGGTGGACAGGTTTCCCAACCGGAGGTGCGAAGGTCAGTCCCTCAGAAAGGCTGGCATCATAGAATGTCAGGTATTGATCAGGTGAGTTAAATGGGCTATGCTCTTTCCACAGCTCCTGCAAGCGGGCAGATTGGCGGGAGACGATAGTAACGGATTCGCCCTGTGAGCATAATTTATCCAGGTGCTCCATCAGTGGTTTAAGCTGCCCGGCAAAACGAGGCCCCGGAAGGAATGTATCGGAGATATTGGTCACGCCAGTGGGCAGGCTTTCCAGGTCTGCCGGCTGACCCAGGTCGATGGCATGTTTCCCTGTCAGGGTATCTTCGATCTCTCCCCAGCTCAGGTATGGGACGGGAAAGTCATCCGGGAGCTCTCCATCCTTAATGTAGCCCTTTCGAAGCCCTACAGCCTGCTCTTCCACTTCCTGCACATAATCCTGAACGGCTTGTTGGTCATCGATCAAAATCAATGATCTTGAAGGAAGGTAATCCAATAGGCTGGAAGGCTCTGGATGAAGCAGTGGAATATGAAATTCGGACAGGTTGGTCTCTTCAATGTTAAGTTTTTGAAGGCTTTCAGGGTCTGGAGAGATGAACTCACGTGCCGGGGATATCGCCAGGCGTTCGATGGTTTTAACCGTCCGCTGCGTGGTGGGGTCGAACCGGCGCAGGGTATCTATCTCGTCCCCAAAGAATTCGATCCTGACAGGCTGGTCTGAAGGGGGCGTCCATATATCAAGGATTCCACCCCGCCGCGAGAACTGCCCGGGACTGACGACGATGTTGGTGTGCTCATAACCCATGCTCACCCACGATCGCAGCAGCTCCTCCGGTTGGACGACCTGACCAATCTTGATACTACACAACGCTTTAAGGAACTCCCGCCGAGGCAGGGTGCGTGCCATCACTGCCCTGATAGGCGCAATGATGATGGTTGGTGAGGGTTTAACCCCCCCAGGGATATGGGATTCTGCCAGGGTGGTCAGTACCATCAGGCGATCACGGCGGGTGGATAACCCCCAGGGAGCGTTTTCATAGAACAGGGGGGTGGGTTCAGGGAAAAACAAGCGCGACAACTTCGGCGCCCACAGTGTAAGCTCGTCAGCGAGCATCAGCGCGTGGTCATTGCGGTCGGTAATCAGCATTAACGGGCGTTGGATGGCTTGTTCCATGGCGGCCAACCACGGAAGCCGCGCCGAGCGCCGTAATCCTAGTGGTGGGATGGTATGCCCCTGCTCAATGACCTTATATAACATAGCTGAGGCGGTGGCTATATGATTTATGATTTGCTCGAGTTCCATATGAGTAAGAATACTTGAGATAAAGCGTTTACAGGTCGATCGGACTAGATAGCCCGTTATAGCTGTTCATGGCGCGTTCCAGACCATACTGCATAAAGGTCAATACAGCCTCGACTGCCCGGTCCAGGGTTTCAATGACCAGATCAGTCTCATCAGCTGGGAAATCCTGCAGCACGTAATCGGCAGCATCCTTCCTGCCGGGTGGTCTGCCGGTGCCAATGCGCAAGCGCGGGAATGCGTCTGTGCCCAGGCGCTCGATGATGGACTGCATTCCTTTCTGCCCTGCAGAGCCGCCCATCGGGCGGAGGCGCAACATCTCTAGCGGCAGGTCGACGTCATCATACGCCACCAGCAGGTTTTCCAGGGGCACCTTGTAGAAATGCACTAATGAGCTCACTGCTTTCCCTGAGTCATTCATATAGGTCTGTGGTTTGATCAGGATAACCCGTTCTCCCAGGTAAGAGGCTTTGGCAACCAGGGCTTTTGATTCGACTTGAGTGAAACTTTCTCCAAGTTTCGATGCCAGGCGGTTCAGCAGCATAAACCCCACATTATGGCGGTTGCGCTCGAACTTTCTACCAGGGTTGCCTAATCCGGCAATCAAGAATGGTCCCTGGCGACGGTATGGTTGGATCTGTGTTTCCAAATTTGGTTCCATCATGTGTCCCCGTCTTTACTTTCGTCCGTTCAGGAATGCGCGTATACCCATATAAGCACCCAGGAGTATAAATAGTCCGATTGAGAGCGCCGCGCCCTCGCCAAAGGTCGACAACGCCTGTGGCGCAGTTATCTCGGCCGGGTTCGCCGGTAGGGGTGTGGGTGTGGATGGCAAGGGAGTCAGCGAAGGAGTCGGTGTATCCTGCGGGGTTGGGGTGGAGGTGGGCGTACCCGGTCCAAGTGTGACGTACATCACGGTGGGAGATGGTGTGCCGCTCACCATGGTAGTGTAATTCCGCACTTGCAAACCCGAAACTGAGACTACTGACCGGCTGCCATCTGTTTTGTAGATCAATAGCCGGAGGTTGTAATCTCCATCGGTGATGGCGCTCGTATCCCAGATTGCCAGAATCCCATCCTGGATAGGTGTGTTGCTTTCCTGAACCAGGAACCACGTCTGTATGGGATCACCAGTGGAAGCGAAATCGATCTCTGAAGATTGGAACCCCTCCACTGCTGTGCTGCCTCGGATGACCACTGCGCCTTGCACTGCCTGGCCTGCCACCGGTGAGTCAATGGCAGCTGTTATCACTCCACCTGGCAGTATATTCGCATAGTGTTCACCCTCTGTTTTCGCCAGGTGGGACATAAAGGTGACGAATAAACTTAGGATTAATAAGTAATAGCGCATGGCAACCTCTTAATATAACATAAAATGAGACAGGGGACAATTTTTCTACCTGATTTTGTTCATATAGCTCTTGGTCTGTGAGAGTAACCAGGCGATTGCCTAATTTATTCCTCCTAAATCTACCCGGTAACCCATTCCATACTTTTTTAAAATTATGGTAAACTCATTGATTGTGGTTTTATATTCAACAGCTCAAGATAAGGAAACCATGACACTCACACGTACAGAACAGATGGTCACAAGATTACGCCAGATGCAGGCGGTCACACCGGATATAGAAGCATCGGCGGTGGTTTCGGTGGATGGACTGATTATCGCCTCGGCCCTGCCAAATGAAGTCGAGGAGGACCGGGTATCTGCCATGTCTGCTGCCATGCTCAGCCTGGGAGAGCGCATTTCCACCGAGTTAGGTCGCGGCAGCCTGGAGCAGGTGTATATCAAAGGTGTAAATGGTTACGTAATCCTGACCTCGATCGGTTCGGATGCCGTTCTGACCGCTTTGGCAGGTCCACAAGCCAAGCTTGGGCTGATCTTTCTTGAAATGCGGCGGGCCGCAGAAGATTTGGAACGGGTGGTGGCGTGAGCCAGCAAGACAAACCACGAGATGTGCAAATTTCGGTGGGGAGGCTGCCGCAAAACGGCCCTCCCCACTGCCTTTTTTATTGGGCTAATCTCATTAAGGATGGATTTATGGTCAGGAAGACTGAGATGGGACGGAGGCAAGCATGACGACGAAATACATCTTTTTCACCGGCGGTGTGGTTAGCTCGGTCGGAAAGGGGGTTACCGCGGCCGCGATCGGGCGCCTGCTGAAAGAGCGGGGGTTCAGTGTGACTGCTCAGAAGCTGGACCCATATATCAATGTGGACCCTGGAACGATGAGCCCTTACCAGCACGGTGAGGTCTACGTACTGGATGATGGCGCCGAGACTGACCTGGACCTGGGTCATTACGAGCGTTTCATCGACTCAAGCCTGAGCAGGGTTTGCAACTTCACCAGCGGACAGGTGTACGCTGAAGTGATTACGAAAGAGAGACGCGGTGATTACCTGGGTGGCACAATCCAGGTGATCCCGCATATCACCAATGAGATCAAGCGGCGTATCATGCTGGTATCCAAAGCCACCGGGGCTGAGATTGTACTGGTTGAGATTGGCGGCACAGTTGGCGATATCGAATCCTTGCCGTTCCTTGAAGCCCTGCGCCAGATGCGTTCGGATATCGGGCGGGAAAACACCATCTATATCCATGTCACCTGGCTTCCCCACATCGGTGCCACCGACGAACTGAAGACCAAGCCCACCCAGCACTCGGTGGCAGAGCTGCGTTCGATCGGCATTTCCCCGGATATGATTGTCGCCCGATCAGATTATCCGGTCGGGGAAGATTTGTGCGATAAGATCGCCCTCTTCTGCGATGTGGAGAAGAAAGCGGTTGTCCCGATGGTCACGACGCCGGTGCTTTACGAAGTGCCCCTGATCCTTGAGAAATTTGGGGTGGGTGATTACCTGCTCAAAAGGGCGGGTTTGGATGCCAGGCGCCATCCCGATTGGTCAGGCTGGGAAGCATTGGTAAAAAAGGTCAACCTTCCCAAGCCAAAGGTTAAGGTGGCCCTGGTGGGGAAATATGTTGAGCTGCACGACGCTTACATGAGTGTGCGCGAAGCGCTCAAACATGCCGGGTTGGAATTGGATGTGGAAGTTGAAATCCTGTGGGTGCATTCGTCTGACCTCGAAAAAGGACGCGGCTGGGACGACGTCCGGCAGGCGGATGGCATCCTGGTCCCGGGTGGTTTCGGCTCACGTGGCATCGAAGGCAAGCTGCAAGCAGCACGCTATGCGCGAGAGAATAAAATTCCCTACCTCGGGCTGTGCCTTGGGATGCAGCTCATGGTGGTCGATTTCGCCCGCATGATCTATAACAGCGAAGCACCCAATTCGACCGAATTCGACCGCGCGACCCCTTATCCAGTGATTGACCTGATGCCCGACCAACGTGGAGTGGTCGATCTCGGCGGCACGATGCGGTTGGGCTTGTATCCATGCGAGCTGCAACCGGGTTCCATATCAGCGGAGGCATACCATCTGCCGTTAGTGCAAGAACGTCACCGCCACCGCTTCGAGCTAAATAACAGCTATCGAGAGGTCCTGCAGGAGAACGGGATGCGCTTCTCCGGCATCTCACCGGATGGCCGCCTGGTGGAGATTGCTGAGCTGGTAGACCATCCCTTCATGGTGGGTACGCAGTTCCACCCTGAATTCCTGTCTCGTCCCAACCGCCCGCACCCGTTATTTGTCGCATTTATACGTGCGGTCAAACAAAAAGCAGGCATCACCTAATAAACCCCAATTCCAAAATAAATTCCATTTTTCCATTTCCACCCGGCGGGCAGAGGAAAGTGTGAATTGTAAATCTGTCTAATTGCGGTAAAATAGTGGCTGTTTTCACAATAACATCATTCACCCAAAGTCTGGTGATGTAATCTAACCAAAGAATAGAGGCATACAATGGATACATTAATTGAAACTGTGTTGGGGCGCGAGATCCTTGATTCAAGGGGCAACCCAACCGTAGAAGTCGAAGTGGTCTTGCTGGATGGGTCAACAGGTCGGGCGGCAGTCCCCTCCGGGGCATCCACCGGCGTACATGAAGCGCTCGAGCTGCGCGATGGCGACAAGCAGCGTTATTTAGGCAAGGGGGTCTTGAAAGCTGTCGAAAATGTGAACGGTCCAATTTCCGAAGAGCTGAGCGGTTGGGATGCCACCGAGCAGAAGCTGATCGACACGATCTTGATCGACCTTGACGGCACACCCAATAAGTCAAAACTGGGTGCAAATGCCATGTTGGGTACCAGCCTGGCGGTGGCAAAGGCTGCTGCGGCTTCGCGAGGGTTGCCGTTATACCGGTATATCGGTGGTGTGTACGCACACGTGCTGCCCGTCCCCATGATGAATATCCTCAATGGTGGAGCCCACACCAGCTGGCAATCAACTGATGCCCAGGAATTCATGGTCATGCCTCTGGGAGCTCCCAGCTTTGCAGAAGCACTGCGCTGGAGTGCTGAAATTTATCATAACTTGAAGAGCGTGTTGAAAGAGCGCGGTTACACTGCGCTGGTGGGCGATGAAGGTGGTTATGCCCCGGCGCTAAAAGCTAATAACGAAGCCGTGGAAATCATCCTGACCGCCATCGAAAAAGCAGGCTATAAGCCTGGTGAACAAATCGGGATTGCCTTGGACCCGGCGGCATCTGAGCTGTTCGACGAAGAATCGCGCACGTATAACCTGCGCAAGGAAGGTAAGAAGCTCACCGGGGAGCAAATGGTTGCATTCTGGAAATCCTGGGTTGATCAGTACCCTATCGTATCCATCGAAGATGGACTGGCCCAAGACGACTGGGAAAGCTGGGTGCTTATGACCCGCGAGCTTGGCAGCCGCATTCAGATTGTGGGGGATGACCTGCTGGTCACCAACCCTGAACGCGTCCGGCGAGCTATCAAGGAGAAAGCGGCCAATGCCCTGTTGGTTAAGCTGAATCAGATTGGCACCCTGACCGAGACGATCGAAGCCGTTGAGACCTGCCACAGGGCTGGATGGCGTGCGGTAACATCCCACCGCTCAGGTGAGACGGAAGATACCACCATCGCCGACCTGGCAGTGGCGCTCAATATGGGTCAGATCAAGACGGGTGCACCTGCTCGTTCTGACCGGGTTGCCAAGTACAACCAGCTTTTGCGTATTGAAGAGGAGTTGGGGGAGACGGCTAAATATGCCGGCTGGGACGCCTTGAGACGTTGAGAAAAAAACGGCGCACTCTAAAGTGCGCCCTTGTCGTTTAATTTATCTTCCTCGAATGTTTCTTGCTGGAGGGGCTCCTCCTCCGGCAATGTTTCCTCAGGATCAGCTTCATCCTCCACCGGGGTTGGTCTGGTGACGTCGTCCATGGTCATATTTTCACGCCGTTTGCCCGGGGCTGGGGTGCCGCAGTATGGGCACAAATTCCATGAAAGCTCCATCAATTTCCGGCAGTTGTGGCAGGTTTTCTTGAGCCGGGTATGGCAGTTTGGGCATACCATCCAGGTGTCCTGGATCTTGCGCCCGCAGCCCGGGCAGACCGGGATATCCTCAATCGACTGCAGGAGTGCTTCTTCCTCCAGGGTGTGCTGATATTCTTCTTCTACCGTGTAAGCCGGGCGTAAAATGAGATAAATCACGATTCCCGGCAGGAACAGCAGGGCTACGATGATGATCGACAGGATGCGGATCAGTTTATCGCGCGTTCGGGTGCGGATATCGCGGTAAGTCCAGAAGATCAGGCTGACCCACAAGGCCACCAGGAATGCCGCACCCCAGGCAGCCAGGAGCATGATAAGATTACTTAATGTCCGTGGATCAACGGTCATAGCTTTCTCCTCGGTTGATTATAGCATTTAGCGCCGAATTCATTGACCAGCTTTCTCGTGGTCGCTCCAAATGTAAGGAGTATTCGAAAATGCCCACTACCCAAACCAATCTCTATACCATCAAGGACATGAATGAAGAAGAACGACCCAGGGAGAGGCTGGCGAAACTGGGACCGCAATCCTTGAGCACGGCGGAGCTGCTTGCAATCCTGCTCAGGGTGGATGTGGTGGGTGAGACGTCCGTCCAAGTGGGTCAAAGGCTGCTGCAGACGTTCGGGGGTATCTCCGGTCTACACCGGGCTTCCTTTGATGAATTGAGCAGCCAAAAAGGCATCAAGCTTGCCAAAGCCGCTCAGATCAAGGCCGCGATTGAGCTTGGCAGGCGGTTGGTACTCGAATCGCCGGAGGACAAGCCGGTAGTGCACAGCCCGGCAGATGCAGCTGTCATGGTCCAGTATGAGATGAGCGCCTTGCAGCAGGAAGAATTACGGGTCATGCTGTTGGATACCCGCAACCGGGTGCAATTTATAGAGACGGTCTACCGCGGGTCGGTTAATTCTTCTCAGGTGCGCATAGCTGAAATATTCAAAGCCGCCATCCGGCGTAATGCCACCAATCTGATCGTCATCCACAACCATCCCTCGGGTGACCCCACCCCGAGCCCCGATGACGTCGCCATCACCCGCGCTATCCTGCAAGCCGGGGAGCTCCTGGATGTGAAACTGCTCGACCATATCATCATCGGCAGTGGACGATTTGTCTCATTGAAAGAGAGAGGATTGGGATTTACCCAGGGCGGAGCCTGATTAAACCGTTTCTGTCATGTTAAAACTGGAGAACTCACCAGTATAAGTGAGCCATTCAAAGTCCACGTCGCTCACCACAGCCATGGGTGGTCCTTCCCGCAGTGCAAGCAGCAGCTGCTCGAGATTCTGGCGAGTACCCTCGGCGGTCACTTCAACCGCCTCATTCCAGCGGTTGCGCACCCATCCCGCGAGAGAAAGCCTATCTGCCTGTTCCACCACAAAATAGCGGAAGCTTACTCCCTGGACATGTCCGGTCACGGTTGCGTGTAAGCGAGAATTCGTATTATCAGTCATCGGTATACCTGGGTTGAATTTGGGATGTTTATCCGATTACCTGCCTGATAGATTGCCTGTTTGCTAGCTTATACAGCCTTTAGCGATAGACTAAGCACCCAAAAAAGCCAGGAGGGGGGTTAGGGTCAAAGGGCTTAGCAGGGTGGTAATCAGCACCGCGGCAGTGACAAATGTAGGTTCGACTTCGAACTCTGTTGCTAGCATAGTTGTCATTACCGCGACAGGCATGGCAGCTTCTAAAGCCACTGCTTGGGTAGCAGGTATAGACAAATGAAAGAGCCTGGTTAATCCTATTGCAAGCAGTGGGGCAATTAACAAGCGCATGCTACTGGTTAAAATGAGTGGTAGCCTATGACCATCTAACTTGATATTAACCAGCTGCATACCCAGCAGAACCAGCATGCAGGGTATGGCGGCGTTGCTAAGCAATGTTACGGTTCGGTCCAACCCAGACGGGAGCTGCCAATTGAATCTGAGAAAAAGGATCCCCGCTGCCAGAGCATAAATGGCAGGGAATTTTACCAATCCCTTGATGGCATTCAAGACACTCATTGTTCCTGAGGAGGCGATCACGATACCAATCGTATTGGTGAACATGGCGTTGACCACAAAAAAGACACTGGCAAAAGCCAATGCTGCCGCCCCAAAGGCAAAGTTGGTGAGAGGTAAACCATAATTACCCGCGTTCATGAACATGGCGGTGATCATAACAGCTGCCAATATTTTCCGGTCAAACTTCAGGACGCGTCCGATCAGCCAGGTCAGTAGGCCGATAGCAACCATCAATATTGATGCAATCAGCAGCGTTTGCAGGATATCCTGGTTGCTTAGCTGACTGCCTATCATCAGCTTGAAGACCAGGATGGGGCTAAAGATGTAAAATATGACTTGCGAAAGGGGACGGGGATTGATTTTTAATAGTTTTGCCAGGGCAAAGCCAATGGCAGCAGCCAGCAAGATGGGGAAGAGGTTGTTAAAGAATAGTGGAATCAGTTCGCTCAATCTTCGTCATCCTCAGAATTGAGCTCTTCCATATCATCTTCAAAGTCTTCATCGAGAGTATTATCAGCTCCATCCCCATCCTCAGGGATTTCCAATAATGCCAGGTTCCGCATTTCTTCCGTGAAATCCAGGTTTTCAAGGGCATTATCGATTTGATTAGCTTCATCCTCATCTTCGGTGGTCTCGAGCAAATTTTCAAGTGCCCTGCGCACGCCATTTCCCCCAACTTGTGATAATGCCCAAACAGACGCCATCCACACATCCGAATCGTCGTCTTCCAATAATTCCAACAGCTTGGGGACGGCAGCCTTCATCTCAAGCTCCCCGGCTGCGCTGGCAGCTTCCGCCCGGACGAGTGGCTGCGTATGAGTCAGCATTTTCAAAACCTGCGGGTTCCAACGAGAATTGGCTGATCGCCCCATGGTGAATAATGCTGTTATCAACCAATCGGTATCGGGTGAGGCATACGCAGCTTCAATCAGCCCCGCCACTTCCTTGCGTGAAGAGAATCCCAGTGCTTCCAATGCTCTCCGGCGCACCAACATAGTATCTGAACTCGAATGCAGTCTAAACAGGCATTCTTCAACTTGCTGTAATTTTTTAGGAGGAATATCTTCCACTTCGCCCATATATATATATGTGGCAAGGGCTGCTGCTGAGGTTGCACGCACCTCTGCGTCAGGGTCATGCTCTGACATGTGCAGGAAAGTCGGCAGCAAGTCAACCAGCTCATACTCACGCAGGATTTGGATTGCACCCCTGCGAACACCCGGTTCAGGATCTTTTAAAGCGATCCGTCCCACTTCTTCGAATGAAAGCAGGTCATCTGCCAAATGAATTTCTTCCAGGTCTTCCAGCAAGGCCTGGCGACGTCTTGTGGACACTTTTGGCCAGGAACCTGCCAGGGATTGCGCATCCGCTGGCTCCAGGTCTGACAAGCGATTGAGGTAGCGGGGTGAAAAAGGGGTACTTTCATCCAGCAACGCATCGATCAGCTTGTTTATAGGAATGGGTTGAAGAACAGCCATAAAATAATCTTAAGGGGTAGGTATGGGGATGGGATGAATGAAGTCTTGTGCGTTGATATAAATCATCAAGATAATCAACAATAAGAAAGCTATTGATGACACCCATACTTCATATTTAACCGGTATCCGTCGATGGATGATAAGCTCTGGCAAGGCAAACACGATTTTGCCCCCATCCAATGGTGGGATGGGAAGCAAGTTCATTATTCCAAGCGAAAAGCTAATGATGGCGAAAAAACTCAACACATTAGCGATTTTTGGGTAACCAGGTGTGCTGGGAGTTTGGCGCACAAAGGTGTACAAGTCAAACATCCCTTTGATTCCCACCGGACGTACATCAGAGGCATTTGATTGACCGCGTATGACT
This sequence comes from Anaerolineae bacterium, assembly GCA_041481345.1. Classification (GTDB taxonomy): domain Bacteria; phylum Chloroflexota; class Anaerolineae; order Anaerolineales; family UBA4823; genus FEB-25. Next base: position 2,361 of record JBGPBQ010000090.1, on the reverse strand, counting down.
TGTCCGATGCTGGTGAACAATTGGACGCCATAGTCCCGTAATGATGCGAAGCTTTCAGGGATGGCACCCAAGACGGTAAATGATTTCATTGGATAGTTCATTTGAATGCCCACCGCACCAGATGCGCCGGGGTTCGTAAGCGGCGTGATTCTCACTGAATGGAATAAACCGTCGCGCTCGTAGGTAAACGTCAGGGGTTTACCCAGGTTGGAATAAATCTCATTGTGTACTGCATCCAGTGAGTGATATTCTGTTCCACCAACGCTCACCAGGATATCCCCAGCTTGTAGTCCTGCCGCGTAAGCAGGTGAGCCTGGAACAATCGACGCCACCCCTACACGACTTCGGTCCGGCATTGAACCAATAATAGCGAAAATGGTAAAAAACAAGACCGCTGCCAACAACAGGTTCATAATCGGACCTGCTGTGAACATTGCGATGCGTTTCAATGGACTGGCAGCAGCCATACCGCCCTTGATATCTGGATCGGTTTCACCTTTTGGGCGCACAAATCCGCCCAATGGCAGCCAGTTCAATGTGAATTTGGTTCCCTTGGCTTCAAAAAGTGTCAATGCACGGGGTGGGAATCCAAAACCAAATTCTTCAACCTCGATTCCCAACAATCTGCAGGCAACGAAATGTCCAAACTCGTGGATAAATATCAGCAATATTAAACCGATGGCAAATTCGATGATTAATTCGATGGTCATTTTTCCCTTAACTCTTCAATCGTATTTTCCGACCTATATGTGTTAATTTAACCTTACGATTATATCTCGTACTGGGTTGATTATCCAGTTGGAGGCAGGAAAACCCTAGAAATTCTAACAGAATTCTAAGGGTTATCCACTTTAATCATTCTAAGAATTAATTTAAAACTTATCTGGGAGGTTCTTGTCGATCTTTGCAGGTCCACCCGGGTGCGATGGGATCACCTCGAGGACGCAAGGCAGTTGGCGCAATCGCTCCACGATCTTTTCCTCCCAATAGCCCGGACAAAGCACGTGTACATTCGGACCTGCATCAATCGTATAACAAACCGGGAGCCCCGCTTTTCTCCAGGTTTGAACAGCCTGAATAATTTCTATGGTACCTGGCTGCCAGTAAAGCAGCGCAGGAGTAGAGGTGTTCATCACTGAGTGCATCAGGTTACTGTCCAGCTCAACAATTTCTGTCAAAGCCGGAAAGCTCCGCCGTCTGATGGCATCCCTGCATAAACTCAAGCGGTGAGGTGCATCCGCGACCCGCACTGCCTGCAGGATGCTCGTCGCTGCAAGAGCATGTCCGGCGCTTGAGCTAATTGATTTTTCCTCCGGGCTTACGATTGTGATGCAGTCCGCCACATCCCAAAAATCGGGAGGGGCAATGGAATACGCATAGCTATCCGTATCGTTGTGTCCTAACTGCCACTCAACGAACCCACCCGGTATGGACCGGCAGGCCGAGCCGGAGCCAATGCGTGCCAGGCGAGATAGATCTTTTTCAGTCAAAATCAGCCCTACTGAGCGAGAAGCTGCCAGACTCAACGCGGCAAACCCAGAAGCGGAGGAAGCAATGCCGGCAGCGACAGGAAAATTGTTTTTGCTCTCCACCCTGGCAAAGGTTGAAATGCCCGCCAGGCGTCGCACACGGTTTAGGATTATGCTTACCCGTTCAAGGGCTGTACCAACCGTAGGTTCTCCATTAAAGATAAACTGATCCTCTTGGAGTGATGGGTTAAAACTCACCATTGTACGGGTGGTTAAGCCGGACAGATTCATGGAAATGGATCCATTGGCCGGGATGTGAAGCTCAGGGTCGATATCTCCCCAGTACTTGATCAGGGCGATGTTTGGGTGGGCGGTGGCAGTGGCGGAGAAAATGGGCATAATCAAATCTTCAAATTAATCTGTCGCTCAAACAACCTGTCTTCCAGACGCAGATATCCCCGAATGACTTGGCTCGCCAATATGCGTATAGGTTCAGGCGGCCAAGGGATCACGCTGCGATTAACAAACCACACATCGGTCAGGTCGGTCTTGCGCTCAAGCACCAGGTCTGCCAGCGTGCGCCCATTGAGATGGGTCATCGAAACACCATGGCCCACACAGCCCAGGCTGTATATGGCGCGTTCATCTCCCAGGAAGCCAAGCACAGGTGCCATCTGCAGCGGGACGGATACCGGTCCACCCCAGCGATGGGTGATTTTTATCCCTTTCAAGTGGGGGAACAGCCAGATGGTATCCCGTTCGAGGTCGGCGAAGGTACGAGGGTTCAGGTCACGTTCCATGTCTCCGCCATATGCCAGGCTAACGTCACTTCCACCCATGGCGATGCGGTTGTCAATTGTCAGGCGGAAGTAATGCACCAGGTTACGGGCAT
>JBGPBQ010000089.1:0-13748 GCA_041481345.1 Anaerolineae bacterium | reverse complement strand
TTTGTTAGGTATATCCACATCAATGGTCAAAGGTTATCAGCAGGAGGAATTCACTCATCTTGCTGTAGCAGCGGCAATTGCCTCTGGACGGGCGGACTGTGGGCTGGGAATCGCAGCTGCTGCGCAAGCCCTCGGCCTGGATTTCATCCCGCTCTATCAGGAGCGCTACGATTTGATCATCCCGAAGCGTTATTATGAAGATGTCCTGCTACAGCCGCTCCTGGAACTATTGAAGGATGCTGACTTTAAAAATTCAGTCGCCAGATTGGCGGGGTATGATATCGACCAAATGGGTAAGGAAATTCTGTAAGCAGAGTAATCAGCTTAGATGTTAGCTCGCTAACACAAAAGATTGTAGGCTTAACTGCTCAACCGAACGAACTCGACTAAATTAACAAGGAATAATAATTCACAAGCAGATATTTTATGGAAAGGTGGTCATAATGCCTATTTCAAGTGGAATCCCAGCGCCCCAATTTTCGCTGCCAGATGAAACCGGTACCGTCCGATCATTGGCAGAATTCCGCGGTCACCCGGTGATCCTGTATTTTTATCCCAAGGATGATACAACAGGCTGTACGACCGAAGCCTGTAATTTCCGTGACGATTACAGCCAGTACACGGGGACGGGTATCACCATCCTGGGGGTCAGCCCGGATAACCCCAAAAGCCATGCCAAGTTCAAGCAAAAATATGGACTGCCTTTCCCACTGTTAGCAGATGATGGACATAAAGTATGCGAGCTATATGGGGTATGGGGGATGAAAAAGAATTATGGACGGGAATTCATGGGTGTTTTGCGCACGACATTTTTGATTGACGAAAATGGTATGATCGTCCAGGTTTTCGAGAAGGTGAAACCGGCGGGACATAGCGCAGAAATACTGGCAGCGCTGAAAGCAATTGTACAGTCATAAAAGACTACCAATAAAAGAAGCGTTGCGATCGGGCTGCGGAGGATTTGCACCTGAGAGTTCGATGGATAAGCGCAGGGGTTGTATTCGGCACCTAGAGTTGGAATCCCCATCTTGCGGTCTGGAAACAGTCCGGTCAGGGTGCGTTTCTACTTAATGTCTTTAGTGACAAATTGCTGGGATCGTCTATCCAGGCTACATAAAGATATATATACTCCCCTTCAACCTCCCACAATTCCCCAAAAAAGGAATTAAAGGAGCCGTAACAAAGCCATCTCATTTTTTATGAGAGGAATTTGGGAGGATGGAAATCCTGGTAAACAAAAGGAGCTGTCCTTATGGGACAGCCCCTAGTGGAGATGGCGGGAATCGAACCCGCGTCCGAAAGAATAGAACCGCAGATATCTACGAGCATAGTCGGTTGTTAGATTCGCCAGCTGAGGTACAAGCGACAAAAGGCTCAACCGGTTAACCGCCGGAGCCCGAAAGCTCCTCTTTCACACAGATAGCGGTGTCGTGTGTGGCACTCCGACCTTTTGACGTCCACTTTACCACCGGTCGGAGGACGGGGTAGGCGGACGTGAGCCTGCTAGAGGCTCATGGCTGATCTTCTACTGCTTATGCAGCGAGAGGAAGAGCAGCGTAAGAAGTGTTATTGGCACTTGTGTTTTGCACTGATTTTTCGAGATCGGTGCCTCTCGGCTCGCAATCCGGGCTCAGCCTCTCCCGTCGAAGCCTGTCATCCCCGGTGTATCGATTATACCCGAATTTAATCTGCAGATCGTACCTTTTTATTTTCCAGATAATGATCACATTTATTAATAATCTGTGCTCATAAATCCTATTGAGTACAATTTATAAATTGCCGGGTTGGTGTGATATACTAAGTGCTGATTAATGGTGGCCTTAGATTACCTTAATTTACTGTCATCCATCCGAGATTACCTATTCTGTCGGGAAGCTTTCCCAATACAGACTGCTGGATGAGCTTTTACTTTTAGAAGATCATCATATGAGCTTGCATTGCCGCTGGCATTCTAAAAAACAGGCTAAATATTCTGCGCATGGATTTATTCAGAAATTGATTTGGGGAAGTGAGCCATTCCTAAAAGGAGGTGTGGTTGAGAGCGATCCCTATCCAAGACGATCAAACGAAGTAGTATCGAGTTTTCTTTTAAGTAACATCCCTAAAAATCAAAATATATTTTGAGGAGAATTATATGAAGTTGAAGTGGATCATCAGAACGACAGCAATTGCATTGCTGATCGCTGTCGCTGTTCTTGGCCTGGCTGGTCATGATTCGGTCGTGGCTGCACAGGATGGTAGCAGCAAAATAGAAGGACTATTGTTAGATCAATTATCTAATTCCAGTTCGGCTGACTTCATCGTAGTGATGACTGAACAAGCTGATGTAAGCGCAGCAAATCAAATGCAAACCAAACTGGAAAAAGGACAATTTGTCTTCGACACACTGGTAGCAACAGCAGATCGTACACAAGCGAGCATCCATAGCTATCTTGATAGTCAGGGTGTTTCCTATAAAACCTACTATGTTATCAATGCGATCGTAGTAAAGGGAGGAAGTCTCGATCTAGTTAATTCGCTTGCTGCTCGATCAGATGTGGCTTATATCAATGCTAACCACAAATTCCAGCTTGAGCAACCCATTGCCCAACAGGAAAGCACGGTAAATCCAACCGCAATCGAACCGAGCCTCACTTTTATCAATGTCGATGATGCCTGGGCAATGGGATTTACCGGACAGGGTATCGTCTTAGCAGATAATGATACTGGCGTAGATGAAACCCACCCTGCTATAGCTCGGCACTATCGGGGTTGTTTGAACCCACCGACATGTTCTTCATGGGACCACAACTATAACTGGTGGGATGCTACTGGAACCTATCCCGCAAATCCGGGTGATGGTAATGGTCATGGGACTCACACAGCCGGTACAATGGTTGGTTATGATGGTGGAAGCAACCAGATTGGTGTAGCTCCAGGTGCACAATCCATTCACTGTAAACTTTTAGATGATAGTGGAAGTGGCGATGACGTTACCACCATGACTTGTTTCGAGTGGGATATGGCGCCTTGGGACCTCAGTGGTGCAAATCCCCGTGTAGATAAGGCACCTGATGCTGTTAATAATTCTTGGGGGTATGGTGGTGGAGGTTATGATATTTTCCGCACAATAATCGATAATCTCCAAGCATCTGGTATTCTGATGGAGTTTTCAGCAGGTAATGCTGGACCATCTTGTTCTTCACTAGGTTCACCTGGTGATTATGCCGATGTGTTAACCACTGGATCGATTAATCATACTGGTCAAACCTTTCCAGGTACGATCACAGGCTTTTCTAGTCGTGGACCTTCTTCTCTCGATCCGGGTTACTTCCCCGATATTATGGCACCAGGGAACGGTATTCGTTCTTCCGTGCCGGGTGGTGGATATGCAACCATGTCTGGAACCAGTATGTCTGGACCGCATGCCACTGCACTGGTTGGTTTAATGTGGTCGGCCTGTCCATCATTGCAAGGTCAGGTGAGTATCACCGTAGATATGATCAAAAATACAGCTGGACCATTAACAGGCCAGCACGGCTCGAACTGTGGTGGTGATTATTCTGTGGGGCCAAACAACGACTGGGGTTTCGGTACGATTGATGCTCAGGCAGCCGTACAGGAAGCCGTTGTGTTCTGTGGTGGTGCAGAGGTTGGTCATCTTGATGGGCACGTCTACGATTCAGCTACGGGTGATCCTATCGAAGGAGTTTCTGTCAGTGCTTCTGCAGGAGTGGCGGATAGTCAGATTGATAGTCTTACAGACCCAAATGGGTATTACACCATGACACTAGTGGCTGGCACCTATAATGTGACAGCTTCCAAGGTAAATTACACGACACAAACAGTTAGTGGTGTACAGGTAATAGCTGATCAGACGACTGTCCAGGACTTTGAGTTATCATTTTTAGGCACGTGGACACAGCTTCCAAAAGATGCCAGCTGCCCCGATTGGACACGCCTGGATATGGAATATTATGCAGGTAATGGGCTTGCATATATCATGGGCGGCCGTTCAGGAACAAACACTGATGGCACGATTTATTCCTATAATCCAACCAATAATACCTGCGCTAACACTGGCAAAACGATGCCAGTGCCCATCAGTAACTACACCATTGTTCCATTAAATAATGGCAGCGTTGACCTGCTGTGCACCTTCGGTGGTCGCGATAGTACCGGTACAATAACAAATGTAGTCCAGTGCTATAACCCCATTGCCAATACTGTTGCGCAGGTGACCACCCTGCCTGCTGCGTACGGTACGTATATCCCTGGGAGCGCAGTAGCTGTTGGTGACTTTGCTTATGTTTTCGGTGGCTTAAATACTCTAACTGCACCGTATGCCACTGCACAAACCTGGGCATATAACCCGGTGGCAAATACCTGGGGTCAGAAAGGTGACCTTAGCCTTGCGCGAGGTTACATCGAGGTTGCAGTCGTTGATGGCAAGATCTACGGTTTCGGTGGTGACACCTTCGATGGAGCTTCGTTGGTAGCCCAGACGATTGCAGAAGTCTATGACCCAGCCCTCGGTACCTGGGATGATGCTGCTGTGGCAGATCTGGCGACAACTTCAGGTGAAGGGCGTGGTTTCGGTTTTGATTCTGCTTCTGGTTATGCCTTAGCAGGTCAGATCATATTGGCTGGGGGTGGAATTTGGTCAGGTGATACCGCTGCCGTGTTGTTATATGATGTAGCAACTAAAACCTATGACGAAGCTTTCCCTGACCTCAATGTCGAGCGAAGGGATCATGCTGGCTTCTTCGTCCCAGGTGACCCAGCCCGAATGTACGTGTTTGGCGGATATAGTGCAGCTATGGGTGGAGATAACCCACCATATTCTCCTCCTGAGTACTATCCAGTTAATGTCACAACCCCCAAACCGATAATCATCGTTAACCCCACTTCACTGGAAGCAAGCCTTCTGCCGGATGCGATGGTTACCGGTACAATCACAATCAAAAACGTTGGAACCTTAGCGCTAGACTGGAATATCACCGACGATGCAACCTGGCTCAGTGAAAATCCAATATCTGGTACCGTGCAGCAGGGTGAAATGGCCACTGTCGAAGTGACTTTCACTTCAGTCGGTTTAACCCCGGGTCAATATTTGGCAACCATGAGCGTTAACAGTAATGATCCCAGTACACCTGTGGTTGATGTCCCCGTCACCTTGACTGTGCTTCCTCAGGCCGATCTTGGCATCACTAAAGCAGACAGCCCCGACCCGGTGCGCGTAGGCAGCACTCTGACTTACACACTAACGGTCACCAATTACGGACCTCAGGATGCCACAGGTGTGATAGTCACTGATACGCTGCCTGTAGGCGTCACCTTCGTCAGCGCGAGCACAGACTGTTCCGAAGCTGCGGGTAAAGTGAGCTGCAAAGTGGGCCCACTTGCTGTCGACGGCGTTGTTGAAATCACGATCGTGGTGACTGCAGATATTGAAGGTGTGATCACCAATACAGCCGTTGTGGCTGGTAATGAGGATGATCCAAACCTGGCGAATAACATTGCCACACAGCAAACGACCGTCCTCCCTATAAAGATCGACTTCTATCTACCATTGGTAATGAAGCACTAATCTGGTAGAACCATAAATATACCGAGCACCCCGGTGATACGCTCATCGGGGTGTTTGTGTTAACAAAATCCCCCCCAAAAAGCCCATAATTTAAATGGTTAATAAAATGTGAGAAAAAGCTATCGTGTGTTATACTAAAATTAATCTCATTGTTCACACTCAAACCATGCCGGTCTTTTCGACTCTCCACCAGGTTTTATCTTTTATGGTGTCCCTGTATTGGTATGAGGGTCGATTTGACACCATGAAAGGAAGGTGATCAAGAAAATATCCACAATCACTCTAATGACAGCTAAGCCTGGCAACCTGAAAACCATACCATACTTGGAATACAAATAGAGGAGAACGAAATGAAGTACAAATGGATATTTGCTGGTGCGATTGTCGTGGTGCTTTGTGCGATGGCTTTTATTGGTTTAGCCCAGCACGATTCTGTGATGGCAGCCCAGGATGGAACTGAAAAAATCGAGAGCCTGCTCTTGGACCAGCTTGCAACGGATGGGAAAGCTGATTTCATCATCTTGATGGCTGAACAGGCAGATGTGAGCTCAGCTGACAAGATGCAAACGAAGCTGGAAAAAGGGCAGTATGTGTTCGAGACGCTGGTAGCTCAAGCCTCCCGCACTCAGGCTGATTTACGCGCCTACCTTGATACTCAAGGCGTTAGTTATCAGTCTTTATACATTGTTAATGCCATCTGGGTAAAGGGAGGCACCCTTGATTTGGCTCAGTCGGTGGCCTTGCGCTCCGATGTATCTGAGATCAGCGCCAATCATACCTACCAATTACAGGAGCCGATCAACCCGCAACCGAGCACGAATGAGCCGCAGGGCGTCGAGCCCAACATTAGCTTCATTAATGCTGATGATGTATGGGCGATGGGTATCACCGGGCAGGGCACTGTTATGGCAGGGAATGATACCGGACTTGACGTGACCCATCCGGCGATTGCCCCACATTATCGTGGCTGCCTGAACCCTCCCAGCTGCACTTCGTGGGACCACAACTATAACTGGTATGACGTGTGGGACCCCAGCAATGTTGCCCCGTGGGATGATTATGGTCACGGTACGCACACCACCGGCACGATGGTCGGTGATGACTTCGCCGGCAACCAGATCGGTGTAGCTCCTGGTGCTCAGACGATCCACTGTAAGAACATGGTGGGCGGCAGTGGAGACGATGCACACTTTATCCTGTGCTTCCAATGGGACCTGGCACCCTGGGACCTACAAGGAGCAAACCCAGACCCAAGCAAGGCTCCAGATGCGGTCAATAACTCGTGGGGCTTCGGGGGCGGTGGGAATAACAGCATGCGGGTTTCGATTGATAACCTTCAGGCAGCCGGTACCCTGATAGAGGTATCCGCTGGGAATGAGGGCGCTGGATGCAGCAGTTTGCGCAGCCCCGGAGATTACCAGGAAGTGTTGACCACCGGCTCGGTAGACCATACAGGATATACATACCCAGGCTCGATCACAGGCTTCTCGAGCCGCGGGCCATCCAGCCTGGATGGGAACTACTTCCCAGATATTATGGCTCCTGGAAATGGGATCCGTTCATCATTACCTGGAAACACATATGACTATTGGTCAGGCACAAGTATGGCAGGCCCGCACGCGACTGCCTTAATTGGCTTAATCTGGTCAGCGAATCCCGCCTTGCGTGGTCAGGTGAACCAGACCATCGATATCATTCATCATACAGCTGCTCCTTTGACCGGTCAGGGGGGCTCGAATTGTGGTGGCGACTACACCGTTGGTCCCAACAATGACTGGGGCTACGGCACCATCGACGCACTAGCAGCTGTACAAGAAGCGATCGCGTTGGGCGGTTCAGGCCAATTGGATGGTACCGTTATTGATGCAGCGACAAGCAATCCGCTGGAAGGGGTTCAGCTCCTTGCATCACGCGCAGATGGTTTTGCCTGGAACGATGAAACGGATGCCAGTGGTTACTACACGATGACCGTTGGTGCAGGCACATACACAGTTTCTGCTAAACTCTATGGTTACCTAGACGAAGCGGTTGCTGGCGTTGGGGTAATTACAGACACATTGACTACGGTGAATTTTGAACTAACTTCTTTACCCACCCATGTGGTCAGCGGACATGTTTATGAAACAGGCACTGGAAACCCCTTGCTTGCAACGGTCGAGTTCACCGATCCAGGGGTTCCTGTACCTCCGGTCACCACCGATCCTGACACCGGTTTTTACAGCATAACTGTTGCCGAAGGTAGCTGGCATTTAAAAGCCTCAGCACTTTCACATACGAGTGTAGAAATCCCGGTTGATGTGAATGGTGATATGACAGTGGACTTCAACCTGACCTATCTGAATGAATGGACGCAAATATCGCCGCTGCCGGCTGGCTGCCCCGACTTTACCCGCTTTGATGGCGAGTATTACAACGGGCTAGTGTACTTCCTGGGTGGTCGTGGCGGACCTACGGGTGGAGACACCTTCGGTGACGTCTACTCCTTCAACCCGGTGGCGAACAACTGCACTGCCACCGGCGTGATTATGCCAACCCCGGTCAGTAACTACACGATTGCCTTGGTGAATGATGGCTCGGCTGACTTGCTTTGTATCTTTGGCGGACGTGACTCAGCCGGCGGATACACTCCCAACTACCAGTGCTACAACCCAGTAGCCAACACGGCTACGACCTTGGGCACCCTACCGGGTGAGTTACCTGGTTTTATCCCCGGTGGAGTGGTCGCCTATAACAACAAGGTGCTGGTCTTCGCAGGCTTCCGCAACACACAAGCACCCTACCACACAGCCCAATCGTGGGAGTGGGACCCGGTTACCAATACCTGGACTCAAAAAGGTGACGTCAGCCTCGGTCGAGGTTATATCGACGCAGCCGTGGTGGATGGCAAGATCTATGGTCTGGGTGGTGACGTGTTCGATGGTGTAAACTTAGTTGCTCAAACCATCGCTGAAGTTTATGACCCTGTCGCTGGCACCTGGAATGATGCTGCTGTATCAGACCTGCCCCAGGCGACAGCTGAAGGTCGGACGTATGGTTTCGACACAAGCAGCCCCTATGACCAGGCCGGAAAGGTCATTGTTGCCGGCGGTGGGCTGTGGCCTGCGGACACAATCGAGGTGTTCAGCTACGACGTGGCTACTGATTCCTATGATTACAGCTTCCCTGACCTGAATACCTCCCGACGCAACCAGGCTGGTTTCTTTGTCCCAGGCGATCCTGGGGCGATGTGGGTATTCGGTGGGCGTTCGGGTGTCGATACACCACCATACGGTCTCCCCGAGTATTACCTGGTAAATATTATCACCCCCCAGCCTAATATTAAAGTCACGGCGCCGCCTCTGGATGTGATCCTACCTCCGGATGCACAGACGACCATGACTGTGACGGTGGCTAACATCGGAACTCTGCCTTTGGATTGGTCGATTGCCGAGAATCCATCTGTCAGCTGGTTGAGCGAAGCTCCGACCTCCGGAACGATCAATCCGGGTGATCCTGCTCAAAATGTGGTCGTCACCTTCAACTCAACCGGTTTGAACCCGAACACCTTCCAAACAGACTTGCTGGTGAACAGTAACGATCCAGATACACCCGTGGTGACCCTGCCGGTGGTACTGACGGTGAAACCGCTGGCTGACCTGGCCATCAGCAAGACGGATTCTCCTGATCCTGTCTTTGCGGGGCATCCGTTAACTTACACGCTTACGGTAAGTGACCTTGGTCCGGACGATGCCCTGGGTGTCGCCGTCACCGATAACCTGCCAGCGGGTGTGACCTTCAATCATGCCAGTCCGGGTTGTACAGCCGCAAGCCTGGTGGTTACCTGCGATGTCGGCGCTCTGGCAGTCGGTACGCCGGTAATGCTGGAGATTGTCGTCACTGCGCCTGGTGTGGCCGGGACAATCACGAATACCGCCATGGTGGACGGTGATGTCGTCGACCCGGTCGCGAATAATAATATCGCCACTGCGGCTACGCTTGTCCAGATCGAACCAGCTGACCTGGCAATCACCAAGGAAGCTTCACCCAGCCCAGTACGCCTGGGAGAGGTTTTAACCTATACCCTGGTGGTCAGCAACCTGGGACCCAATAATGCCACGGGCGTGAAAGTGGTGGATGACCTGCCGCAAGGCGTGACCTACGTCCGGTCTACCCCAGGCTGTGCACGGGTGAACCTGAAGATCACCTGTACGATCGGTAACCTGGCTAAGGGAAATGCGGTCCAGCTTGTCATCGTGGTCAACGCACCTGCGGTTGAAGGAAGTCTCACCAACACCGCTACGGTGACCGGTAATGAGCCCGACCTCGTGCCAGACAACAACACTGCTACCACGCAGACCATGGTGATTCCACTCATTTTCGATTTCTACCTACCGCTGATTATGAAGCAGTAAGCTCTGGTAGACCCATAAAGTAAACAAACACCCCGATGATAGTTTCGTCGGGGTGTTTTGTTTTATTAAAATATCCCATCATTCTTGTAAGTACTTGTATTAATGAAATATGAGAAAATATCTGGGTATGCTATACTGGTTATATCCTCGCTCGGATTTATTTATCTACGCCGCGTGTCTATTTAATTCGGTATTTAAATATAATTTGATTTCTTCTTCAAAGACACTGATCGGATCAGATAGGGTGTGCACGATGAGTGGGTGGGATTTACCACCCACTCTTTTTATCAGCTAATTGACCGAAAATTTGACGAAATCCCAAAGAAGGAGAGTCTATCGGTTTATAAATTGTTCGGAAAACTAGAAATCATGACATTAATCAAACAATCCGCTGAACTATGGCAATGGAGTGGGAATAATGGTTGTGTTATACTGCACAAAACCATTGACAGGGTGCCAGGCGAATAATTTATAGAGTATTGATTATCCATCATAATTTAGTCGACTGCGGGCATCGATGGGTGGGCGGCCTAGAGATATGAATTATGGGATCCACGAGTGATGATATAAATCCTATCTATCCCTACCCGGCAAGCCCGCAGCTAATTAAATGAGTAAAACTTGAACTAATAACTTAAAGAATGCGTCGCATGAGGTCTTATGAATACTCAGGAATATATTAAACTGGAAGAGCAGTATGGGGCTCATAACTACCATCCTCTGGATGTGATCCTTAAGCGCGGGGGAGGGGTTTGGGTCTACGATATTGATGGCAACCGCTATCTCGATTGTCTGAGCTCCTATTCTGCGCTAAACCAGGGGCATGTCCATCCTAAGATCCTTAATGCGTTGCTTGAGCAGGCGCAAAACCTGACCCTGACTTCGCGTGCCTTCCGCAACGATCAATTGCCCTTGTTCTATAAAGAATTATCTGATCTCACAGGTTACGAGATGTCACTTCCGATGAATTCTGGCGCAGAGGCAGTGGAGACTGCGATAAAACTGGCCCGTAAATGGGCTTACAAGGTGAAGGGCGTGCCGCGCTATCAGGCTGAAATCATCACCTGCCAAAATAATTTCCATGGACGGACCGTATCCATCATCTCGTTTTCAACTGAGCCGCTTTACCGTGACGATTTTGGTCCGTTCACACCGGGCTTTGTGGTTGTCCCCTATGGTGATGCGGATGCCATCGCCAAAGCGATCACGCCCCACACAGCGGCGGTATTGGTGGAGCCGATTCAGGGTGAAGCTGGTGTGAATATCCCGCCTCAGGGCTATTTGAAAAAGGTGCGCGATTTATGCACTAAAAATAACGTCCTGTTTATCGCCGATGAAATCCAAACAGGGCTAGGTCGGACGGGCAGGATGTTTGCCTGTGACTATGAATCAGTCCGCCCGGATATGCTGATCATCGGGAAAGCCCTTTCGGGTGGCTTCTATCCCATTTCGGCAGTGGTCGCCGATGCGGATTTACTTGGACTATTCACACCTGGTGAACATGGCTCGACTTTCGGTGGGAATCCATTGGCAATGGCAGTCGCACGCGCCTCGCTGCGCGTATTAACCGAAGAAAATATGGTGACCAACTCGGCAAAAATGGGTGAATATTTGCTCGAACAGCTCGTCGAAATTTCCAGCCCACATGTGAAGGAAGTACGCGGCAAAGGACTATTGATTGGGGTTGAGCTGCACCCGAAAGCCGGAGGCGCCCGCAGGTTCTGCGAGGCGTTGGTTAATGTAGGCATCCTGGCGAAAGAGACACATGAAAATGTGATCCGTTTTGCTCCGCCCTTGATCATCAACCAGGCTGACATCGATTGGGCGCTCCCTGGCATTCGGGAAGTGCTCCACATGAAATAGGAAAAAATCCCATTAGTTAATTACTGGGTGATTAATTGAAATATCGCAATTAAAAGGAGTGAAAATATGAATATCTGCGTTCCAAAAGAAAGACGGACATTCGAATTCCGGGTTGGTCTGACCCCCGGCGCGGTGCAAATGCTGACCAAGGATGGTCATGTGTGTTATGTGGAGCACAACGCAGGCGTGGGAGCGGGCTTCAGCGACCAGGAGTATGAGCGCGCCGGAGCGCGCATCGTGTATACGCCTCACGAGGTCTTCGGTCGAGCGGACCTGTTGTGCAAGGTTGCACGGCCCACTTACGAAGAGTTGGAGTGGCTCCGCCCGGAAATCACCATCATGGGACTGTTGCACCTGTTCTCCTCCCGGCAGGATAAGATCGATATCATGCAAGAGAAGAAAATTACCACCATTTCGTATGAACAGATCCAGCTGCCCGATGGGTCTCAGCCAGTCCGCAAACCCCTGAGCCAGATAGGCGGTCGTCTGGTCGCCCAGATAGGGGCGCACTTTCTGCAGAATGATGCGGGTGGCAAAGGTATCCTGTTAGGAGGAATTGGTGGGGTTCCGCCTGCCGAAGCGGTCATCATCGGAGCTGGAACAACCGGTACAGCTGCTACGCGCTCTTTCCTGGGGGTTGGGGCGCATGTGACTGTATTGGATACCAACCTGGACGCCCTGCAGACCATCCATGAGACCTTCCCGGGCGTGGCGACCATGGTTTCCACCCCTAGCAACGTGGCGCGCGCTACAGCGTATGCAGATATCGTTGCGGCGTGTATCCTGATCCCGGGTGAGCGTCCCCCAATCGTGGTCACACGTGAAATGATCCGAGGAATGAGGCCACGCTCATTGATCATGGATGTCAGTATAGATGAAGGGGGTTGTGTAGAAACGTCACGCCCAACGACACATGAACACCCGACCTTCGTGGAAGAAGGGATCACTCATTACTGCGTGCCCAACATGGGCAGCGCGGTAGCACGCACCTCGACTTATGCCTTCTTAAATGCTGCCTACACGTTTATCAAAGAAATTGCTGATAAAGGCTCAGAACTGGCAATTGAAGAAAATCCTGCCATTGAAACTGGAGCTATTATTTATAAAGGTGAACTCCGACGCTTGCCTCGCTTGAGAACCGGCATGGAAGAAGAGGAGTAGAAACATGGATCTCAATAAGCTCTACCAATCACGCGTCGTCACTGCCGAAGATGCCGTCAGGAAGATCCAATCTGGTCAGCGCGTATTTTTAACTGGGAACTGCTCCACGCCGCAAACGGTGTTGGCCGCGCTGGTCAAGCATGCACCCAATTTGAAAGATGTCGAGATTTGCCAGGCGCTAACCGTTGGTCCTGCAGACTATGTCAGTCCTGAGATGGAAGGCCATATGCGGGTCAACACGATGTTCATCAGCGCCAATATCCGCAAAGCCGTGCAGGAGGGGCGAGCAGATTTCACCCCAGTTTTACTATCTGAGTTCCCCTTGCTGTTTAAGAACAAGCACTTACCGGTGGATGTGGCCCTGGTGCATTTATCACCCCCGGATGAGCATGGATTCCTGAGCTTCGGAATAGAGAATGGATTGACCAAGTCGGCAGCTGAGTCTGCCCGCATCATAATTGCTGAAGTCAACCAGCAGATGCCCCGCACCTTGGGTGATTCGTTCATCCACTTGAGCCGCATCGATTACATCGTCCCAGTCAACTACCAGCTGGCTGAGATGTCGATGGGCGGTGAAGGTGCAGATCCGATCACCGAAAAGATCGCCGGGTATATCGCCGAGCTCATCCCTGATGGGGCTACGATGCAGATGGGCATCGGAGCCATTCCCGATGCAGTCTTGAAGTACCTGTACAATAAAAAAGATCTGGGCGTCCATAGCGAGCTCTTTTCCGATGGTGTGATCGACCTGGTCGATGCAGGTG
>JBGPBQ010000088.1:0-13790 GCA_041481345.1 Anaerolineae bacterium | reverse complement strand
GCGATCGGATTATTGCTGCAGTCGAGTGGTTTAATCCCAAAGGAAATCACGCATTCTCCGGCGGAAGTGTTCGTGAGCGTGTTCGATGCAGAACGGCAACCGGTTTCGATGGCGTTGGCAGCCGAGCTGCGGCGGGCGGGCATGAACGTGATCTGTAGCCCCGAAGTGACGAAACTGCCCAAGCAGTTCAAATATGCAGACCGGATTGGGGTGCATGTGGCAGTTGTGATCGGTCCGGATGAGACCGCCAACGGCCAGGCGACGATTAAAGACCTGCGGGATGGCAGCCAACAAACGGTTTCACGCGTGCAGGCAATACCAGAAATAAAAAAATTGCTTGAAAGCCATCGCCCCATGTGATAAAATCAGCCCGCTAGTCGCTCATGGTGCCTATGGTGTAGCGGCAACACAGATGACTGTGGATCATCTATCACGGGTTCGAATCCCGTTAGGCACCCCAAATAAAGGAGGACTTTCTAATCGGGAAGTCCTTTTTTTGTGTTTATAGCTGTCTAGACTAGAGGACGTTGACACCGGCAACAGATGTATGCTAAATCCCCCAACCCAGGCCTTATAGAGTCATCGACATCGACCATAACGAGGCTAAACGAAGTTCAATTGTTGATCACCCCGTATGTTAACTTATTTTCATCTTCGCCCCTGGACATACGTAGCTTTCATTCTAGGAGGGGATAGGAGTTAAAGCCTTTTAACATGGATGATCATGTAAACGACGAATCCAAAATGGATATGTGGATGCCTGACACCAACTACGCCGCTCATTGCACCTTTATTTCCTACCTATTGAAATCAGTCTACAAAAGTGCTATAGTATTCAAGTCAAGCTGTTTGGAATAATAAGTTAATGTGGAGGGGAAAATGCCTCATAAACACTTCTCGATGCTGATCTCTATCTTATTATCGATTACCATCCTGCTGGCATGTGCTAAGCCTTCGGAAGGTGTGATCAGGCAATCATTTACCGATACTCAATTGCAACTGACCAAGGCTCAATCTAAATCTACTGAGTCTATGACGGTGGATAGCGAACAGATCCAGGCACCAACAGCAGTAAACACAAACCTGGCGGCTACCTCCCATACCACGTCTCTCAACCTAAATCTCGGCCGGTTGCCGCTGTACTTCGTTGAGAATGGAGGCCAAACCGACTCCAATGTCGCTTTCTACGTGCTGGGAGGTAACACACAGGTCTATTTCACTTCGAACGGCGTGACCTTTGTCCTAATGGAACCCGGGGTGACTGGAGCTGAATTAACCCCTTCGGGCACATTCCCCGGATATTCAGCTGCAGCGAGATCTGGATTTTTTGTAAGGGCGGGTTTATCCACCAATAACTCACCTGATACGAGCCTTTCAAGTTCCCTGCCTAAAAGATGGGCTGTTAAACTGGATTTTGTCGGTGCCAACCCTGTTCGACCCATTGGTGCAGGTGAAACCGTGGCGACTGTTTCATACTTCACGGGTAAATCCGACCAATGGCATTCAGGTCTGTCAACCTACACCCAAATTGTCTACCGCGATCTATGGACAGGAATCGATCTCGTGTACTATGGCCAGGCGGGAAAGCTCAATTATGATTTCCTGGTGCATCCAGGCGCTGACCCCAACCAGATCCAATTGAGGTATCGTGGAACGGAGGGCGTGAGCCTTAACCCAGCCGGGCAGATGATGGTCAGCACACCCGTGGGCGGTTTTATCGACGAAGCCCCAGTGGCCTGGCAGGCGACGAATGGTGAACGCACGCCAGTGGAGGCAACCTACGAGCTTATCAGCGGCTCGCTTGCAGAGAATGACCAGACATTATCCACATCTCGAGAGCACGGTAGAACAGCTGAAGGCATGACCTTCGGTTTCGCAGTGGGTAGGTACGATCGCACCCAATCCCTTGTGATCGATCCGGCAGTGCTGGTGTATTGCGGTTATATTGGTGGGTTGAGCCGTGACGAAGGTACCAAGATTGCGGTGGATGGCGCTGGCAACGCCTATATCACGGGTGGCACATTGTCTGCTGAGGACAGCTTCCCCGTGACCGTCGGGCCCGACTCGACCTACAACGGTGGGTGGGACGCGTTCGTTGCCAAGGTGAGCCCTTCGGGGAATGCGCTGGTTTATGCCGGTTATATCGGTGGGTCACTCGAAGACTACGGATTCGGCATCGCCGTGGATGGCGATAGTAACGCCTATATCACGGGCAAGACCTGGTCTTCCCAAGACAGTTTCCCCGTGACCGGCGGACCCGACCTCATCTATAACGGTGATTCAGATGCTTTCGTTGCCAAAGTGAGCGCCTCAGGCGAGACGCTGGTCTATGCTGGATACATCGGTGGGGTACTAGGCGACGAGGGCTACAACATCGCCGTGGATGGTAATGGTAACGCCTTCATCTCCGGGGTTACAGCCTCCACTGAGACCACTTTCCCGGTTAAGGGCGGCCCGGACCTGACCTTTAATGGCACTACTGATGCTTTCGTTGCTAAAGTAAGTGCTTCAGGTGAATCGCTGGACTACGCCGGTTATATTGGCGGGTCAGGTTGGGAATGGGGCTACAGCATTGCACTGGATAGCGCCGACAATGCCTATATTGCGGGTACTACCTCTTCCTCCGAAGCTAGTTTTCCAGTGCTCATCGGACCGGATTTGACCTTCAATGGCATTGCTGGTAGCTACGATGCATTTGTCGCTGTGGTCAGCGCATCCGGTGAGACGCTGATCTATGCTGGCTATATTGGCGGGTCGGGTGAGGACAAGGGATGGGGAATCGCAGTGGATAAGGCAGGTAATGCCTATATTACGGGTGAGACAGCCTCAACCCAAGATAGCTTCCCGGTGATGCTTGGACCTGACCTGACCTTTAACGGTGGTGAAAAGGATGCTTTCGTTGCCAAGGTGAGTGTTGGAGGTGCAGGGCTGGTCTACGCCGGCTATATCGGTGGGGTGGGTGGTGACTTCGGCTATGACATCGCGGTGGATGACATCGGTAATGTCTTCGTCGTAGGTTTCACCTACTCCGACCAAACCACTTTCCCGGTTACCCTCGGTCCCCTCTCAACCTACAACGGTGGCGCCCGTGATGCCTTCGTCGTCAAGGTAAGCGATACAGGAGCGAAGATGATCTACGCCGGTTTTATCGGTGGGTCGGGCACAGATTACGGCATCGGCATCGCGGTCGATGGCGCAGGTAATGCCTTTATATCGGGTTCCACAAATTCCGATCAGGCTACCTTCCCGGTAATGGGTGGACCCGATCTGACCTATAATGGTGGGGAATATGACGCTTTTATCGCCAAAGTGGTGCTCGTCCCGTGGACTGTGTTCCTCCCGTTGACGGTTAATGGAGAATGACGAAACCATAACATTAAATACAAGTAAAACTCCGCCAACCCATTTTGGTCGGGTAAAGTGATGTCTTCCCCCAGATTTTTATTTTACCTGATCAAGCCGTCGCATTGTAGGCGCTAAATCAGACGCATAAGCCAGCTTATGAGTGAATAGTGACATCACTGTTGCTATTGCTATTAGTTTTACCGGGTTCGCTCACTCTTCAACACACAATATCATCATCCCCATCCTCTCGCGTACGAGAAAACAGAACCACTTCTACGAGCATCCCAATACCAGCTTTATCCAATGTTACAATATCCGGCATGAAAACAGCCACGACGAACGCCCACACACCCGCCATTATCTTCGACTTTGGCGGCGTGCTGTTGGACTGGAACCCGCGCTACCTATACCGCAAGCTGTTTCCCAACGACGAACAGGGAATGGAGCACTTCCTCACTGAGATTGGCTTTGATGAATGGAACCACCTACAAGACGCCGGCAGACCCTTCTCCGTGGCCGTCCACGAGTTATGTGCCCACTACCCGCAGTACTGCGACCTGATCCGAGCGTACGATGAACGTTTCCTGGAATCTATCAACGGCGCTATCCCTGGAACAGTGGACATCCTGTGCCGCTTGTGGACGGAGGGCTGCTCCCTGTATGGATTTAGTAACTGGCCTGCAGAGAAGTTTTACCTGGTGCGTCCAAAACACGAATTCTTGGGTTGGTTCCAGGACATCCTCATCTCTGGGGAGGTGGGGCTTGCCAAACCCGACCCACGTATTTTCCATGTGCTCTTGGAGCGGGTTGATCGGCCGGCAAGTGAATGCTTGCTAATTGATGATTCGCTCGCCAACGTTGGCGCCGCCCAAGCCCTGGATTTTCAAACCATTCACTTCCAAGGACCTCCTCAGCTTGCGGCTGAGCTTGCCAGGCGCGGATTATTGCCCGAACCACAGCTTTAGCAAGGCAAGCATGGACGTGGCTTCACTCTATGAACGTGGGAGATTTGGCATTGTGAATAATCCACAACTCAACCAAAAGTTATATTTCGGGGCAGCTTATTATCCGGAACAATGGCCGGAAGAGCGTTGGTCAGAGGATATCCTCCTGATGCAAGCAGCTGGGATAAATGTCGTCCGCATGGGCGAGTTTGCTTGGTCTACAATGGAACCCACCGCGGGAAAATTCAACTTTTCCTGGCTTGAACAGGCGATTGATAAATTGGCTGCGGCTGGGATTGTCTCCGTCTTGGGGACACCGACCGCTGCCCCTCCCGCCTGGATGGTTGATCTGCACCCAGACATTCTTGCGGAAAATGAAAATGGCCAACGCGTCCAGTTTGGCAACCGTTGTCATTATTGTGTCAATTCTCTTGAGTTTCACGATTCAGCCTTCCAGATTGTCCAGGCGATGGGAGGACATTTTGGCTCGAATCCAAGTGTGATCGGCTGGCAGATTGACAATGAATACAACCGCATCTGCTACTGTGACCGTTGCAAGAGCCTGTTTCAGCAGTTCCTGGCTGATAAGTACGCGTCGTTGGAGCAGCTCAACCGCCGTTGGACGACAGCTTACTGGAGCCAAACCTATTCAGCCTGGGAGCAAATTCCCATTCCCATCGGTCCTCACCACCCATCCTTGATGCTCGAGTTCAAGCATTTCATCACTGCCAGTTACCGCAGGTTTCAGCGCCTTCAGCTGGCGGCACTCCGTCCGCATCTGCGAGAGGGTGTTTGGACGACACACAATTTTATGGGCTGGTACGGGGGATATGACCATTACGAAATGGCAGCTGATCTTGATCTGGCTTCCTGGGATTGGTATATCGGGACGGGACATCACGACTATCTGAGCTCCGGTGCGATCCATGATCTGACCCGCGGGTTCAAGCGCCGAAATTTTTGGCTTATGGAGACACAACCTGGTCATGTTAACTGGCATCTAAAAAACAACTCACTCATCAAGGGAGAAGCACTCGCTATGGCCTGGCATGCGATTGCACATGGTGCGGATGCCGTCCTTTATTGGCAATGGCGCTCGGCTTTAGGTGGGCAGGAACAATATCATGGCACCCTTATTGACCAGTCTGGACAGCCGAGACCATTTTATGAAGAAGCACAATTGCTAGGTAAGCAAATCCAATCAGTTTCAGGGTTGTTAGCCGGGTCAAAGATTAAATCAAGCGTGGCAATGCTAAATTCATACGATAGCCGTTGGTCTATCGAATTTCAACGCCATATCGACGATTTTGATTATATTAACCACTTCAATCATTACTATCGCGCCCTGGTAGTTAATAATATCTGCGTCGATATCATTTCAGCTGATGAAACTCTGGATGGCTATAAGCTTGTCATCGCTCCAGCTCTACTAACCCTGAATGAAAAACGAGTGACGAATTTGACCAATTTTGTAAAAAAGGGAGGGCATTTAGTTTTAACCATCCGCACTGGAATGAAAGATGAATACAATACATTGCTTCCTTCCCGGCAACCAGGCCCACTGGCGAAACTCAGTGGTGTAGAGGTGGAAGATTATTATGCTTTGGATAAATCCGTTCCGATCGAGGGAAAATGGTTGAATGGGTTTTCGCGGCTGTGGGCGGAGCGGCTCAACCTGCTCGATCAACAAAATGCCCTTCCGATTTCTACATACGGAAGATCCAATGGCTGGTTGGATGGTCAAATTGCAATAGCTGTTCATCCATTTGGTGCAGGGCTGGTTTATACCGTGGGTGTATACCTCGATGAAAATGCTCAACAGACTTTACTGGATCATATTCTGAAGATGGCAGGGATTCTGGGTACGAGGTCTGAAAAAGACGTGGAGATTTTCACCCGCATCGATGAATCAGGCAAAGTGATCCTTGTAGTGATCAACCATGCACCCGAAGAGCGCGGATTTGTCCTTCCCTGGTCTGCGATTGAACACCTGACTGGTCAAACAGTAAAAAACGAGCTGAAACTTCCACCTTATAATGTGGCTATCCTAACAAAAGTAGAATAAGTGATCTTTTATGGTCGCTTTGTAGTTGACCAGCCGGTTTCATTCTTTGATAGGAGCTTCCTATGACTATCTATACCCCCAAACCCGAGCATAAATTCACCTTTGGGCTGTGGACCGTTAGCTCGCGCGGGACTGACCCTTTTGGAACCGCCAGCCGCGAAGATAAAAGTCCTGCCAATCTGGTTTATCTGCTTCATGAGATCGGTGCAAACGGAGTTAACTTCCACGATAACGACCTGATACCACTTGGCGCTACTCCTGCTGAGATTGATAATTTTCCCCTAGCCATTTCGAGCTGGCTGGGGGATTTTATTTAATAATCTACCTACCTTAAAGTGATAGACCGGAAATGTGCTGGTGATTTCATACAAAATGAAGGAGAAATTCAACTATCTTTTTTGGAGCTGTAACAAAGATCTCAGGCTAGGTATTGCTTTAGTTGTTCACATAAAATGGACTTTGCTATTTAAATGGGTGGAGCGAAGAAAACATCCTTTCGTCAATCACTATATTGATCCTGAATGAGGGTATTGGATGTAAAACCACGAACGTCTAAAACGGGGTGAATGATTAACGGTTGCAGATTTCGATGAAGTTATTTGAAATCCTAGCAAGGAACCTTTAGTAAGATTGTTTCATCACTTTTCAAATGTAAAATTGAATATGTATGGACGAATGTAATGAAAAAGATCATTTTCTCTATAGGGATATCTACCGCCCTCATTTTTCTATCCGCGTGCGCCGCCTCACAACCAGGCAGAGGGGGAAACCTGACAGGCACGGTGTGGGCGCTATCTGAGCTGGGTGGGAAATCGGTTGTGAGCGGAACAGGCATATCCGCACTCTTCACCTCCGGTAACAAGGTGAGCGGTTCTGCAGGCTGCAACCAGTACTCAGGCAGTTATACTGCCTCTGGAAGCAGCATCACCTTTTCGCAACTTACCTCAACCATGATGATGTGTGATACACCTGTGATGGTCCAAGAAACGGCTTACCTGAAGGCATTAGGTGTCGCGAAAACCTATACGGTGAAAGGCAGTCAGCTCAGCCTGTTCGATTCTGGCGGGTCAACCCTGGCCAAATACAATGCTCAATCCCAGGATTTGCAGGGCACCTCCTGGGAGGTGATCGGTTATAACAACGGTAAGCAGGCTGTCACCAGTGTGATGATTGGCACCACCCTCCACCGCCGATTTTGGCTCAAACGGCACTCTTTCTGGGAATAGCGGCTGCAACTCATACAGCGGCGTGTATAAGCTGACCGGAAGCCAGATCACCATCGGTCCGCTTGCTTCTACCAAAAAGTACTGCGGTGATCCGGCGGGTGTGATGGATCAGGAAACACAATACCTGGCAGCCCTACAGACCGCCGCCACTTACCAGGTGGAAGGGACTACCCTGGAGCTGCGTACTCAGGATGGTGCTTTAGCGGCTCAATTCAGCAAGAAGTAAACCTATTCGTGAGGGTGATAAATCCCTGTGCTCGTAAAGCTGCTATGACTATTCATCCTTAATTACGGCAGTATTTTTACCAATTGTTTGGCAGGATGGTTTATATTCGATCGACCAGATGGACGTAGATGATGCGTATTATCCCTATGATTCCTGTTATTCATATGTTACAAAATTAGACACCACAGCGGGAAAACAGAAATATGGCTAAAATCGAGGGCGCGGTATGAGGCTGAATGTGTACTTTAAGTGGCTGGAGCCGATGGAACAACGCGAGAAAGCCGATCGTCTGGAAGCACCGTTTAATTACATCTACCCAATTACCTATCTGCTCTCATTTGGACTAGCTGCGGTGTTATTTTTGAGGTAGAAGCGCAGATAAGCAAGGGCGCGAACATTTACCATGCTCTCGAGCAGGTTACTTGTGGAGAACGCTCGGCAAATAGGTCCACATTCCGGATTTTACAGAAATCGAGCTACCGACGTCATTCCCAATCACCCGGCTGTCCACATGTCTCATGCGGAGATAAACCTGTCCGTCACGGTCGGAGGTCCATATCAGCACAGTGTTAGCTCCAAATTCGGATGGTATCGCCTCAGCCAGAAGGGTGGTCCCATCCTCGGCAAAAAGACTGATCACTGTTGCCGTCTGCAGACTTTTTACCGTGCTTTTGATTAGATAATGATTACCCTGAACGATGACCATTTTCGTCCAATCTTCATCGTTCTGAAAATCTGGTCGGAGGGGATTGCAAAAATTGTGGTTTTGACTGGCGCCGTTGGGGAATATCACGCTGGCATGAACCGGACTGTTATCGTTGCCCGAAGTATCATAACTGTCTGGAGCAAAACAGATCACCTCGGCGGCCGGGATGGAGGTGGTCACTTCAGCATCGGCTGGATAGCTTTCGCTATTTCCGGAATGATCCACGCCGTGCATGCGGTAGGAATAGATATTACCCGGTTGACCGATGATCCAATATTGCGAAATAGACCCATCTAGAGGCGGAAAAGTCGTCCAGTTGTCTTGGTTCACTTTTTCCTGGATCTCGACGTAATCGATCCCGGATAAATTGTCCGTGCCCACCCATTTAAGGAGAAAAGCATTGCTGGGTTGAGTTGCAGTCAGGGGGTCCATCGTTGTGGATGGAGCAGTTTTATCGATCCCCAAACCCCAAGCGGCTTTACCGGTCCAATTACCCGCCTTATCTACCACCTGGACAAACACCGCAGCATCATTCCCCTCCGACTGCCCAACCGGACTGAACGTCATACTCCAGCCATCTGAGCCATCATAGTCGGTCCCTAATTTCTGCCATGCTTCCGATAACCAATTGGTGGGATGCCAATAAAACTCAACCCGATTGACTCCATTGTTGACTTCATTTACGTTCGCAATCAGGAGCATATCCGAATCTGGCAGGTAGGTTTTTGAGGCTGGCCAGGTGATCTCTGCAACTGGTGTCACATGGTCTTCATACAGCCGAATATTGTACGAATAACCTTCACCACCTGCTAAAGGGTGCTTCCAGGCTTTGAGTTTCAGGTAATATATACCTGCTTTAGGCAATGTATAACCGAGCAGCGGGTCGCGTAGTTCAGCATAAACTTCATCATCGTTCTCAGCCAGTACAGTCTTGCCGTTCGTATCTAGAAGGTAAAGATAAGAATCGAGGGGCGAGCCATCTACTGTTGCATCCACATCGGCGACGATACGGTCGCCTGCATTTCCGTAAAATTTATAAAAGTCATAATCACCGTTCGGGCAGATCTCTCCAGGGATTTTGATGGCTGGATCATACGTCAGTAAAAATGCCTGGGACGGTGACTCATCCTGGCGGTTCTCACTGCAGGTAGCGGGCGGTAAGGCCGTAATGCTGAAATCATCAATCCCCCACCCGGGATAATTATTGGCAGATGCATCCAGGGTTGAAAATTGAAAACGGACCCGAATATTGTGACCAGAATAGGACGATAAATCAATCGCTTTATTCTGCAGCCAGCTGGAGGTCTCTGGGATTTGTGGGTCATCGACCAGCTGCGTCAGATTTACGAATGGACCTCGGTCGACTGATATCTGCACCCAGCGCTGGTCCCATTTTGGATCGGGTGTTTCTGTTTGGTAGCGGTAATAAAACCTTAAGAAGTAGCCGGTTGCAGTGATATCAAAAGGTGGTGAGGTTAAAGATCCCCAATTTGGCTGATCACCCGCATAATCGCCAAATTCATTTTGGTACCACCAGCTGTTTATCCCGCTGTGAGCCATGCCTGGATCGCTCTTGAAATTCCAAAAGCCATCATGCGCCCAATTAGCCTCATTATTCTCCATCGTATCACTATAAGGTAGTGTCTCAACCGGTGGGAATATAATTGGTGAAGCAATGGTAAAGCTTGAATTGGCACTCCATGGGCTTATCCCTGCTGCATTCTTTGCCTGCACCCTCCAACTGTATGCGCCTTCCTCCAACGAGTCGACATATCGCACAGGATCGGCTTGCCATGGAATGGTGAGGAATAGGATTGAATCTTTATAGATCTCCAGCTTGTATTCGACCGCACCTCCACCATTCCGCCATGAAAACGGTATGACATCCCCGGCCCGAAATTGTGCTGATAGGACCGGCATGACCGTCACTGGCACGTGTGGAGCCGTTGCCCTCGAGCTGACTTTCATAGACGAAAGTGTGTTGGCAGATACCCATTCATACTGCATAAATGCGATATCTTTGGAAACTGCCTGGGAATGGCCGGTAAAATTTTCATCTGAATACAGGCTAGCGATGACATTTTCGCCGACCAGGATCGATTCGGCGTCATCGTTCCCTAAGGGGTCAAGGGTGCTCCCGGTGGGATAATCTCCAATGCCTAACTTAACACACCCTCCCTGATAATAAGGGTCTTCAAATAATGTGACCTGGTCCGCTCCGGGTGTGCAGCTTGGAGGTGGGATTGGACAGGAATAATTCTTGATGAAGTGGGTCAGACCCACTCTGGGGGCGGGATTTCCGGCAACATCGTAAAGAAGAAGTGCCACGCTCACCGGTCCGTTCTCCACAGGCAGGGACGGATCGCATAAATCCCACGTATAAGTAAAGTTGGGGTTGAAATGCGGTCCCAAATTTCGCCATGCGCCATTAAAATTTGCCAGGAGCTGTCCGTAGTCCAGTCCGGATAGATCGTCCGCACCCCAGCCGGTGATGGTAAGCGTCTGAGTCTCTACCATTTCTCCGTCGGTCACACCCGCCAATTCACCCGTTGGGGGGGTTGAATCTCCCATATAGTAATTCCCAGAAACATATGTTTGCCTGAAAACATCGCAGATATCGTCATGACGACAGTATGGTCCATCCAATGGGTTTACACGTGGTCGACCACCATTTATATTTACATCGTCGAAGGTCACATCCAGGGCGGTATTCCAATAAGGGTTCGCTGTGGGCCAATTGGGCTGATGTTCGATTTGAAAGTGAAGGTGAGAACCAGTGCTATTCCCGGTGTTATCTGCCATAGCAATAAATTGACCCCTCCCGACTGGTGCGCCAACAGTTTTCAACGCAGGAGGTATGCTGCCCTGGGATAGATGCATATACAGCTGGAAAATGGAAGGATCATCAATATTCCGCAGCACGATAAAATTGACTTTGCTATGGTCGCAATCTGTTATACTGTCATCCCATCCCCAAACCGTGGCTGCCCGTGCAGCATAAATATTAAAATTTAGTCCTTCGGTCCCTGCGAGAGATCCTTGCCCTCCACCCGGGCAGACTGTATTTCCCGGAAGAAAGAAATCGAAGGCGAAATGTGCTGTATTGAAATCTGCATCGTGACCAACACTGCGTGATAGATATCCGGTCTGACCTCCATGCCAGGGAAGAAAGTATCCGCTTTGGGTGGGAAACGTTTCCACTGTTCCCTGGCTCATCGCCAACCACATCTCTTTTTCGTCAGCTGACAGCAGGTCATCTGGGACCGCCTTGAGCGCATCTGACCAGCCGGGATCAGAGGGTAAAAATACCGCCCACTGACCATTAATCAGGTGGACCACTGCCAGGGCAGGCTCGGTGGGAACCACAGCCTCGATTTGTGGGTCATAATATACCACCCAGGCAGTCGCCCACTGTTGGTCCTGGGATATTTTTATATCAGTGATCTGCAGATTGGACACTAATCCGGCTTGACTATAATTTTTACTTGAGGCGACCGCTGCGAGAACCGCTTTTTGGATTTGATCTTCAAGTGCCTGTGAATCAACCGGGGAAGGTTTTGGCTCAGCCGACAGCGCTGAATAGGACGCTGTAGGTAGGGAGAATATGAATAAGCAGATAAGTACAGTGACAATAACCAGGATTAATTTTTTATATCTCATTCCACGTTCTCCACACTGCTAAACACGCGATTATCGGGTAGGTTTTGACCAGCTACCTACCATTTTACACGAATCCGAAGAATATACAGATAATCTGCATAAGTTTACCTGACGGCCTCCTCGTTGCAAGTTCTTCTCCACATTAATAAACAGGTTACTCCGAAGGTTGGAAAGCGCTCGATCCAGCTGGGCCAGGGAATAACCGATCATCTGAGAGCTCAGCTACAGCTTGTCAATTTCATTCGAAAATCTGCCAGGGATAAATGGCAGGAGAATGATCTAGTTTTTCCGTCTGAGGTTGGCACTCCAATCGGAGGCGATCGGATCACGCATGAGTTTCCAATTCTCGCCAAGATGGCTGGCCTTCCCGTGATCAGGTTACATGACTGCCGGCATACAGCAGCCTCGATCATGCTCAGTCATGGGATTCCTCCGATCATAGTGGCTGGGATGCTGGATCACTCCCTGGCGATCTGTAGACCGGCCTATGCTCACTATATTCCAGGGACCCAGGATGAGGCAGCTCGTCTGATGGATGAAATTCTCACTCTAGTTTCGATCGAGCTCCGTCCTGTTTCCACCTGATTCTCATCTTATATCCAACAATTATCAGATTGACCAGAAAGATAAACTGGATGCTGGTCAGATAATGGATTAATGAGTATGCTGAACCGCTTCGATTTATCTATTTCCTGCCATCAATAAAGGATGCAAAGGTGATTTTCAATCAATCATTTTTATAATGGTATGGCTCAGCGGCGGGCGGTGGGGCGGGACTTGCAGGGCTCGACAAGCCAATTATCCGCAGCATGGTTTCGGGCGGACGCAGGCCGCCCGTCCGTTGGAGCCGGTGTTGGGCCGCTTTTCAACTGCTACTGCCCGGGTTTCCATTGGCTCAACGGTGTGAGCTGGATTTGCTTCGAAAGATCATAGGCAGTTGACAGGTCGCTGTCGCTTTCCACGAGCACCCGTCCGATCACAAGCACCGAATTGTTCGGCGAGGCGATCTGCTTCATGCCATCCGGTACCAGTCCTTTCCAACCTGGCCCTGTGATGAGATAGTCGCCCGCCTGCATGCCGGTGGTGCGTTTGCCGACGTAGGCAAAAACAGTGTTTTTCGATGGATCAGTGAACTGCACGCTGTAGTAGCGATCATGCATGTCGGGCACATGCAAGACCAGCGGCCCGTTCCTGAGGTCTAACCACCCGGCGGTAGGGAGTGTGTCGTGGTTCACGCCAACCGTCATCAAATTCGAGCTCGAGGCGGTTTGCGAAGTGATAGGCTCAGAGAAGAGTTTTATGGGCTGCGTATAGAGCGTGTTGAGCGGAATGGGGCCTTCGCCGAATCCTTTAACGAGTAGCCCCCTCTTGTACACAGACAGCAACATGCGCGGCCAAAAGTAGATGAAAACGAACCATGCCGCGACCATGACCGGACCGAATATAAGCAAATGCTCGTAGTTCATTTACATCATCTCACTTCGGCTACCGGTGGCACCGTATACTTGCCATTAAGAATAGCCTCGCCGGGGATGTAAACGCGCAGCCAGAGGATGAAATTGCCCGTGGGCGCGGGCAGCCAGTTGGACTCATGCCCCGCCGGAGCAGTGTTCTGGAT
>JBGPBQ010000087.1:0-13852 GCA_041481345.1 Anaerolineae bacterium | reverse complement strand
GGTATATTTTTATCGCAACGCCAAGAAAGATGAAAAAATCCCAGGAATTATGCACGTGAACCTGGGCGGGTATCATATTCGGGATATCGAATTTACAGCTGCGTTCGATGTGGTAGATACCAAAGTGGGGAAGGATTTATCTGAAGCCATATTCGCTTACCCGAACAACACTTTTAAGTTTACCGACGTCCCGAAATTGAATGTGCCAGTTTCCAGGGGCATGACCCATGATGGATTGGGTAAATACTTGTCGCAGATCCTGAAAAAAGCTCCCGGACCCACTGCAGATATCATCAATATCCTTAAGGAAACCAAAACGGATGTAGTGATCAACTACCTGCCTGTTGGCTCTGAAATGGCGACGAAGTGGTACGTGGAGCAGATTTTGGAAGCCGGATGCGGGTTGGTGAATTCCATTCCCGTGTTTATTTCCAGCTCCGAATATTGGTCAAAGCGCTTCCAGGAGCGTAATTTACCCATCATCGGGGATGATATCAAGAGCCAGGTTGGAGCGACGATTCTCCACCGTGTTTTGACCAGCCTGTTTGTGGATCGGGGCGTGAAGCTGGACCGGACTTACCAGCTAAACTTTGGCGGGAATACCGACTTCCTTAACATGCTCGAACGTGAACGGCTGGAATCAAAGAAAATATCCAAAACCGGTGCAGTGACGAGTATGCTGCCGTATACCCTCGCTGAGACAGATATTCACGTGGGTCCGAGCGATTACGTCCCATGGCTGAGCGACCGGAAGTGGTGCTATATCAGGATGGAGGGGACCACTTTTGGCAACGTCCCGCTCAATCTTGAAGCCAAGCTGGAGGTATGGGATTCACCCAATTCTGCAGGTGTAGTGATTGATGCAGTGCGCTGTGTCAAGCTGGCCCTGGATCGAAACATTGCCGGACCTCTGATTGCACCATCATCTTATTTTATGAAGACCCCACCCAAACAATTTAAGGATGAAGTAGCACGAGAGATGACCGAAGCATATATCCGTGGCGCAGAATAGGCATGGTATAATTTGCAGGCTCAAAAGGGTAATCGAATAAAACAGCAATAACCTAGTAGGAGTAAATATATGTCAGGACATTCACATTGGGCTACGATTCGGCGCAAGAAAGGTGCCGCCGATGCCAAACGTGGTCAAGCATTTACCCGCCTAGCACGTGAGATTGCTTTAGCTGCCCGGGTTGGGGGTGGTGATCCTGCAACAAATGTCAGCCTAGAATTCGCAATCGAGCGTGCGCGCGCTCAAAATATGCCTAAAGATAACATTGAGCGTGCCATTAAACGCGGGACCGGGGAAGGTAAAGAAGGCGGTGAGCTCGAGCAGGTGTTTTATGAAGGGTATGCCAACCACGGGGTTGCATTAATGATTGAGGTGGTCACCGATAACCGGAACCGTGCCGTTGCTGAGATCCGCCATACCTTAACCCGTAATGGGGGAACGATGGCAGAAGCGGGCGCAGTGGGATGGCAGTTCAACCATTGTGCGTACTTCTCATTTCCGGCAGAGGGCGTCGATCAGAATAAGGTTTTTGAGCTTGCGGTTGAAGCCGGAGCTGATGATGTCATTTTTGACAAGGACTTGATTGAGATCATTGGTCCGGTTGATTCGTTCAAGTCCATCTCCGATAGCTTGCACAGTGCAGGAATAACACCTGAAGAAGCTGGTCTCCGCATGATTCCCAAGAATGAGATCGAATTGGAACCTGATGCTACCGTTCAGGTCATGCGGACGATCGAGGTCCTTGAGGACCTTGATGATGTCCAGGAGGTATTTTCGAACCTGAGCATTACTGATGCTGCCATTGCAAAGCTTGAGGGAGATTAACCTATAAAGTCAGGATGATCACCTTAGGGATAGACCCAGGGACAGCGATTACTGGTTATGGGATCATTAAAGAAGAGCAGGATGGCTACCTCGTTGTTTTAGGCTATGGGGTAATCCGCACCACTGCAGAACAATCTCAGGCTGATCGATTAGTTCATCTTTACCAGAAAATGAAAGAACTCATCCTTCTCCACCACCCCGAAATGGGGGCGGTGGAGAAGTTGTTTTTTGAGCGCAATGTTCGGACGGCGCTCAATGTCGGACAGGCAAGAGGGGTAGCCCTGCTTGCGATGGCGGAATCGGGCTTGAAGATCGGCGAATATACCCCATTGGAAGTCAAACAAGCTGTGGTAGGTTACGGTGGAGCGGATAAAAATCAGGTGCAGCAGATGGTAAAAACCATCTTGGGATTGGAATCCATCCCTCATCCCGACGATGCAGCCGACGCCCTGGCAGTTGCCATTTGCCACATCCACAGCGTAAAAATCCGTGATCTATACGATGAAAATTTGCCATGACGACTGAAGCTCAACAGGATCGTAAGGTTCCAAAAATTGAACTATTCTCTTCACCGCATTGGGAAGATTACGAGCTTTTGGACACCGGAAACGGCCTCAAGCTGGAACGATTTGGTCCCTATAAATTTATCCGCCCGGAACACCAGGCAGTGTGGAAACCTGCCCTGCCTGCCAAGGCTTGGGAGAAGGCGGAGGCGGTCTTCCAGCCAACCAGCGATGAGAGTGGGGGAAAGTGGCAGTTCAACCGCCAGATCGAGCCTCAATGGAAGATGCACTACAGGGATTTATCTTTCGTAGCGCGGACGAGTAATTCACGGCATGTGGGTGTTTTCCCTGAACAAGCCACGCATTGGGATTGGATCCGTGAGCGTGTGGCTGCAGGTCATTCGCCCATCAATGTATTGAATTTATTCGGCTATACCGGTCTCGCTTCGCTGGTGGCAGTTAAAGCCGGTGCAAGCGTTACCCATTTAGATGCTTCCAAGAAAACTGTTCAATACGCCAAGGAGAACCAGAGTCTGTCCGGTCTCGAAGGGAAACCTATTCGCTGGATCATCGATGATGCGGTGAAGTTTGTCATGCGCGAAGCCCGGCGAGGTGTTCATTATGAGGGGATCATCCTGGACCCACCGAAATTTGGGCGAGGTCCAAAGGGAGAAGTGTGGGAATTCTTCAAAATGCTGCCGTTCCTGCTCCAGGAAATCAAGCCTTTGTTAGCAACCAAACCTCTGTTCCTGGTTATCACGGCATACGCCATCCGGGCCTCGGCCCTATCACTACATTATTCCGTCCAGGAGATGATGCAGGGGAGTGGTGGAACCTTATCATCCGGAGAACTGGTTCTCAACGAAAAAAGCTCTGGTAGAATTCTATCCATGGCGATCACTTCACGTTGGTCTGCTTTGTAATGATCACGCGGAGTAAATCAGGAGGCTTCAAATGATTTCCATCCTTCATGGAAACGTCATCTCGCAGGAAACCGATGGCATCATTGTGGATGTGAACGGGGTGGGGTTCCACGTCCTGGTACCGACGCCGCTGCGTGACCTCCTGCAGCCCGGAGAGAACATTTATCTATACACACGGATGATTGTCCGTGAAGATGCCTGGATTTTGTGCGGGTTTGAAACGAAAGAGGGGCGTGAGATGTTTGATCTGCTGCATAGCGTCAACGGAATCGGCCCCAGGCTTGCCATGAGTATCTTGTCAACGCTGACTCCCGACACAATTCGGAGAGCGGTGTTTAATGAGCAGGCTGAAGTGTTTAATCGAGTCCCGGGCATTGGTAGTAAGACTGCTCAAAAGATTGTGCTCCATTTGCAGGATCGGCTACCATCCGCTGAAGGATTGGGACCGCTTTCCAGGATCAGTGAAGTGGATACAGAAGTGCTGGCAGCCCTCACTACATTAGGCTACAGCCTGGTAGAAGCCCAGGCAGCTTTGCAATACATACCCCGCGATACCCCCCAGGATGTTGAGACTCGATTACGTATCGCCCTGCAATATTTTTCCACACCATAACCATTTAATAATTGAAGAAATTTCCTAAGGAAGATTTTAATCCCACAGCTTTACTGCCTGGGCAGTTCCTCATGGTCCGAATCGGGTGGAGTTATGCTCATCCGACGAAGGCACATTGGCGATCTTTAATCATATCCGCTAAAATGCAGCCAATTATTTGGGAGGTAATAGAGCCACGTTATAGACGCGGTAGGAAAATTGATGGAATATATGCTATACTTTTCACATTCTCGGAAATGGAATACTGAGCTGTTGCAGAATAGTCCATTTAAATAAATCAGACAAGGTTCTGAACGTACCTCGAAAATCGAGAGTTTAATTCAGAGATGTTGTAAGGTCAACATTGACCAGATCAGGCTTAATGTAAGCGCATTATGGAATTAGAAATCAAAATCCCCGCAAGTTTTATTCACCCTGAACCGATTCCCATCATCAAGGTAAAAGGGAAGCATAAAGAAATCGGCCGGCAGATCGGAGAGGCATTTAGGGCACAGATTACTCACCACATCCAAAATACGCGTGAGCTGATCAACACCACCTATGAAACCCTTGAGCTTGATTGGGATGGAGCCAGGATGCAAGGGCGCAAGTATATCCCATTTGCTGAAGAACGATTTCCTGAATATGTAGATGAATTGCGCGGCTTATCTGAGGGCGCAAATGTCGATTTTGATGACGTTGGGGTGGTCAATGCTCTCGAAGCGGTGACGATCGATGCGCTCCACCTGAGCAAATGCACCAGCGTAGCGATAAGCGAGAGGACTGCCGATGGTCACGTCTTGATCGGTCATAATGAAGATTGGATCCCCGAAGATGAGCCGGATGTCTACTTGATCCATGCTGAACCGAATGATGATCCGCCTTTCCTTGCCATGACTTACGGCGCATTACTGCCCAATATAGGTTTCAATGCCTATGGAATTGCCCAATGCTGTGATTCGGTTTACCCCAACGATAGCCGGATAGGGATTCCACGCCTCGTAGTTTCTCGGGCTATCCTTGCCGCCAAGACACCCAGTGAAGCTATCCGGCAAACCCTCATTCCACGCCGGGCAGCCGGATATAATCACCTGCTCGCCCATGAAAGTGGAGAAATTTACAGCGTGGAAGTATCAGCCAGGAAGTTTGCCATCTTGTATGCTCAAGATGGATATATGGTGCATACAAACCATTACCTTGATTCCAATATGCAGAATATCGAATATGAACCTGACGAGCTCGTCTCTACTCGTGTGCGTTATTTTAGGGCAAATCGCTTATTAAGGGTCTCAAACCAGCATACTCTCAAGTCCATCCAGGCTCTCCTAAAAGACCATATCAATTTTCCAAATTCCATCTGTAATCATGCTGAAGATGATATGGATCCTCTGGATCGCGAAAAAACCGTTAATTCCATGGTCATTGATCTCACTGCGCGTGCAATGCATATCGCCTGGGGTAACCCATGTGTAAACCCTTACCATACCTACTATCTAGATGCATAATGATATAATCTTTCCACTGGTTATAATGAGCATGCCATACGCCCCTAGGCGAAAATTACCAGGAGCTAAGATTGGCGTTTAATCCCCTCAACTGGTTATTGGGTTTTTTCTCGCTTGATATCGGGATTGACCTGGGTACCGCAAATACCCTGGTAAATGTGCGCGGCAAGGGTATTGTGATTAATGAGCCTTCCTGGGTTGCGATAGATAAACGAACAAGAATTCCGTTAGCCATTGGGGCTGAGGCTAAGGAGATGATGGGTCGAACTCCACCCAATGTGATCGCTGTACGCCCTCTCCGTGATGGGGTTATATCGGAATTTGAAATTACTCAAGCGATGCTTGAATATTTCATAGAGAAAGCTCACCGGCAAAGCATTGTTCCGGTCCCAAGACCACGCGTGGTGGTGGGCATCCCTTCCGGTGCGACTGAGGTGGAGAAGCGCGCAGTTTATGATGCCGCCATGTCAGCAGGAGCGCGCGAGGCAGGATTGATCGAAGAGCCGATGGCGGCTGCATTAGGTGCAGGTTTACCGGTGAATGAGATACGAGGAAGCATGATCGTCGATATTGGTGGTGGAACATCTGAAGTTGCAGTCATTTCCATGGGCGGCATCGTGATCTCCCGTTCCTTGCGCGTGGCAGGGGATGAGATGGATCAGGATATCGTCCAATACATGCGTAATAAGTATAATTTACTCATCGGTGAGCGTATCGCTGAGCAGGCCAAGATTGCAATTGGCTCAGCAGCACATCTGCCTGAGGAAAAAACTGTCATCATGCGCGGGAGAAACCTGGTCACCGGCTTACCGGAGAGTGTGGAAGTTTCGTCAGTAGAAATTCGCGAGGCTATCGCCGTTTCAGTGAATACGATAATCGATACCGTCAAGGATGCCATGGATGAGACTCCACCTGAGATCATTGCAGATTTAATGGAGGTTGGTGTGTGTCTCTCCGGGGGTGGCGGGTTGCTTCAGGGATTGGATCGAAGATTGAGTGATGAATTGAAAATTCGTGTCTGGGTTGCAGAAGACCCAATGAGCTGTGTCGCCAGGGGAGCTGGATCAATTCTCGAAGATTATGACAACTTGAAGCATTTATTAACCAGCTTAGAGCGTTCTAGCGACGGCCGATACAGTCAGTTTGGTTCATAATGGAGCCGGTCTGGTATTTATGCATTTTGACTGGGCATCCAATCGATAAGTGACCCACGTTTATGAAAACCAATTCCCCGCGTTCAATGCAATTGTTCGTATTTATTTTGTTAGCTTTGGGTATCACCGGCCTGGCTTTAGGTGGATACCTGACGCCTTTATCGCGAGTCTTTCTAAATCCTCTAGTTTCAGCCCAATCCTGGCTGGCGAAGCGCTATCAGGCTGTACAGAGCTTGATCACTCAGCCTGAAGACATCACCAGCTTGAGGCAGCGAAATTCTGAGCTGGAAGCTGAGAATTCGAGTCTCCAAGTCCAGATTGTCGCGCTTCAAAATCAAGTTACCGAATCCGAATTACTTGCAACCCTGGTGGATTATGAGAGGAAACATGTAGAAAACCAATATACCGCCGCTTCTGTAATTGCACGGGATACGAGCCCCTTTATGCATTATGTGATCATCGATCGAGGCTCTGATGATGGACTTCGGAAAGGTATGCCGGTTATCACTCAACAAGGATTGGTGGGCAGCATTGCGGCAGTAACCGCAGGAGCAGCCAGAGTTCAGCTGATCAATGACCCAGGTTCCAGCGTCAATGTGATCCTGCAGAAATCTGGTGAAGAAGCGGTCCTCAATGGTCAAATCACCGGCGAGATTACACTGGATATGATCAGCCAGAATGCATCTGTTCAACCCGGAGATCTGGTGATGACGTCAGGCCTGGGAGGGAAATACCCCGCAAATCTTCTCGTTGGACAGGTACTAACCGTAAGGAATGAAGCCTCTGCACTTTTCCAAACTGCCAGCGTTCAGCCAGCCGTCGATTTCTCACAGCTGGATATCGTGTTGATCATCACCAATTTCCAGCCGGTTGATATCTCTCCGTTAATCCCCTCCCCAGGCACACCCTAATTAAACCAGCATGAGAAACTTGGTCGGCTTGATCCTTTTTGGGATTTTAGCCATCATCCAGAGTACAATTGTCAGTAGGATGCCGTTGTTGAATGGGACGGCAGATTTAATCCTATTATTTATCATTGCCTGGGCTTTGCAAGATCGAGTTGACACTGTCTGGCAGTGGTGTTTGATTGGTGGAGTCTTCGCAAGCCTTTACTCCGCACTGCCATTGGGTGTTTACCTAGGTGCCTATTTTATATGTGCAGGAATCGCAAGATTGTTAAAGCGTCGGATTTGGAAAGCACCATTTTTGGCAATGTTAGCAACTACGTTCATCTGTACTCTGGTTGTCCTTCTGATCTCTCTAGCAGCGCGGTTACTTACAGGTGTCAACATTCCTATAATTAGCTCGCTTAATTTGATCATTCTACCGAGTTTATTGTTGAATCTAATATTGGCGTTCCCGATATTCTCGATCATGCATGATATGGCCGGTTGGCTGTATCCGGAAGAGCTGAAAGTATGAAAAGCTCGGGTGCATTAAAAAACATGGTGGCAACCTGGCGGATTGTCATTTTTGGGATCATATTGGTTGCCATATTCTTTGTGTACGTCGGCCGCCTTTTTTATTTACAAGTCTTACAGTATTCGGATTGGTCGGCACAAGCAAACGACAACCGGACACATGAGCTGAATTTACCCGCTACACGTGGAATGGTGTATGACCGGACGGGTTTTGTCCTGGCGCGGAACATCCCTTCCTATAATGTGGTGATTACACCCGCATTTTTACCCGACGATAATGGAGAAGTCCAAAATATATATAGGGCACTCTCAGATCTCACAGGGATTCCCGTAAATCGCAGTGAAGTCACCACAGCTGATCCATATGTCCCATGCATTTCTGATCATGGTATTACCCAAATTGTTAAATATGGAGAAACCACTGCGCCTTATGATCCTGTTAAGATCGCCTGTGACGTGAAAGAACAGGTCGCCCTGTCCATCCAGCAGAATACAGCTAACTGGCCTGGAGTGGGAGTTGATGTCGTCCCGGTTCGTGATTACCCGACCGGATCGCTAACCGCATCGGTCATCGGTTTTCTTGGTCCAATCCCAGCCAGCGAAGAAAATTATTACCGTTCTATGGGTTACATTCCCAACCGCGATAAGGTCGGTTATGCGGGCGTGGAGTTGTCCTTTCAGAATTTACTCGCCGGAGTGAATGGTCACAGGGTGGTTGAATGGGATATTGCCGGGCAGATCCTGGATGATTTGGTGCCGCCGGTACAGCCGACTCCTGGCTCCAGTATCGTGCTCACCATAGATACTCGCTTTCAGCAGGCAGTCCAGTCAATATTAATTAATGAGATCAACGATTGGAATAGAACACTCGGTGAAGAACGGATGACGAGTGGTGCAGTGATTGCGATGAACCCACGCACCGGTGAGATTCTCGCCTTGGTTAATTACCCAACCTATGAAAATAACCGTTTGGCGCGCATCATCCCGGCTTATTATTATCAGCAGCTTATCGCGGATAAACACAATCCATTATTGAATTTAGCTGTTGGGGCTGAGCTGCCAGCTGGTTCGGTCTTCAAGCTGGTGACTGCTACCGGCGGATTGAATGAAGGAATAGTCACACCTGATGAAATCATTAAAACTCCGGGGAAAATAACGGTAACTGAACGCTATTATGCTAATGACCCCGGAAAACCGAGAGACTTTGTGGATTGGATCTATAAATCAAATCCAGATGGCTTTGGTCAATTGGATTTTGTGCACGCCATTGCTAATTCGAGTAATGTTTACTTCTATAAAGTTGGCGGTGGGTACCAGGATGAAGTCAATCCGGGTTTGGGTGTTTGCCGGCTTGGTACTTATGCCCGTGCTTTAGGTTACGGGACCCTTCAAGATGGATATGCTGGTTTACCGAGCGGTTATAAAACACCCGAGATTCAGCTTCCGGATGTGGCCTCGGGATTGATCCCCGATCCTCAATGGAAACGCATCAATCAGGGTGAGAGCTGGTCTACCGGTGACACATATATATCTAGCGTGGGTCAGGGGTATGACCTGGCAACGCCTCTGCAAGTTTTGCTGTCAGCTGCTACCGTTGCGAATAGTGGTAAATTAATGGCACCGACATTATTATATGAAGTATTGGATAGTGAAGGGAATGTTATCCAGCCGTTTATGCCGCACATGCGCTGGGACCTTACCGTCGACCCGGTCATCCAGGTGTATCAGGACAATACTATCCGTGGCTGCCAGCCGACAGGTGAGATGAAAACGGTACAGCCATGGGTATTTGATGAGATCCGCCAGGGAATGCGCCTGGCTGTTTTGGAAGGTACCCTTAAAAGTGAGTTCAAAAATGTCAGTATAGCCGCTGCTGGGAAGACGGGCACGGCGGAATATTGTGATGAATTCGCCAAGGCAAAAAATTTATGCGCGCCGGGTAATTGGCCTTCTCACGCCTGGACTGTGGCATTCGCTCCCTACGAAGACCCCGAAATAGCCGTAGTGGCTTTCGTTTATAACGGTCAGGAAGGTTCCACTGTGGCAGGGCCAATCGTCCGCAGGGTTCTGGAAGCCTATTTTGAATTAAAGTCAGCTGATACCATGGTGACCCCTTAGCTGGTTAATCCTTAATTGGCTTGGTGCTATAATCGTTCGAATTGCAGCGGAAGAGAGAGTATTAGAAATATGTTGGAAATAGCGGTAGTAGGTCCTAATAAGAATTAGTATGTAACGACGAATGAGTCAGACTAATTGGCGTCACTTTGATTTTTGGTTATTGGGGGCGGTCGCTTTGATGACCATCTTTGGCATCACGATGATACGCTCGGCTGTGGCTGGCAATATTGAGCTCGAGAATGCTAATATCGTTCAGCGGCAGCTGATATTTGCTGCCCTGGGATTTGTAGTAATCTTCGTTGTGGCTGCCATCGATTATCACCTGTGGGCCTCCATCAGCCGTCCGATGTATATCGTGACCGCGGTCTTGCTGGGTGCGTTGACTATCGCAGGACAGGCTTTATACGGTTCAGCTCGCTGGTTTGACACGGGCGTTATCCTGATCCAACCGTCTGAAATCGCCAAAATTGTGGTGATCCTGGTGTTGGCTGATTTCTTTACCAGGAACATGGATAAGCTGGGAAACATCACCTGGATCGGTCGCAGCCTGTTATATACATTGGGTATCGTGGTCTGGATTATTCTCCAGCCCAACTTAAGTACTTCCTTGGTAATTTTAGCCATCTGGTTCAGCTTATTGTGGGCCAGCGGGTTAAAACTCAAATACCTGGCGGTATTTGGCGGCGTTGCGATCATCGCGCCATTTGTGGCATTTCCCTTTTTAGCCGATTATCAAAAGCAACGGATACTTAATTTCATCATCTCGAATCCAAATGCCACCCAGGGTGAGACGTATAATATTCAGCAAGCATTGATTAGCATCGGTTCAGGCGGGTTGTTAGGGAAAGGGTATAACCAGGGGACGCAGGTCCATCTCAGGTTTCTCAAAGTACGCTGGTCGGACTATATTTTCTCGGCTTCTGCGGAGGAATTTGGCTTCATCGGTTCTGTGATCATCATGCTGCTGCTACTATTCATCATCTACCGTTGTTTGCGGGTTGCCAGGTTATCCCGAGACACATTTGGGGCGTTAATCGCTTATGGAGTGGCGGTCTTGTTGGCTTTTCAGGGAATGGTAAATATTGGGGTTAACTTAAAGCTTTTGCCTGCCACAGGATTACCACTACCCTTTATCAGTTATGGCGGGAGCTCACTGCTCTCGCTGTTGCTCGGGGTTGGACTGGTTGAGAGCGTCATCTTACGTCATAAACCGCTTGAGTTTTGATCATTAACCGGGATTTTAGAATCTAGATCTCATCGTTGCCATAATTTTTGGGAGTAACATCGTGAATAAAATAGATCCGGTTCGTGTCCGTTTCGCACCATCACCGACAGGGCGAACTCATCTTGGGAGCGGTCGCACTGCGCTATACAACTATCTCTTAGCCCGCCAAACGGGTGGGAAGTTCATCTTACGGATCGAGGACACTGATCAGAAGCGGTATGTGCCTGGAGCAGAACAAGAGCTGATCGATAGCCTGCGCTGGTTGG
The DNA here is from genome assembly GCA_041481345.1 of Anaerolineae bacterium. Classification (GTDB taxonomy): domain Bacteria; phylum Chloroflexota; class Anaerolineae; order Anaerolineales; family UBA4823; genus FEB-25. The sequence continues at coordinate 2,308 of JBGPBQ010000087.1, read as the reverse complement.
GAATTGATTGGGATGAAGGACCTGAGGTCGGAGGTCCGTATGCTCCATATCGACAATCTGAACGCCGAGAAATCTATCAAGAATGTGCTCGGATGTTGATAGATTTTGGACATGCTTACTACTGCTTTTGCACTCAGGAACGTTTGGATCAGGTTCGCAAGGAGCAGGTAAGTCGCAAGGAAAATCCCCGCTATGATGGTTTGTGCCGCCGCCTGGATCCTGGTGAAGCAATGCAACGTGTAAATAATGGGGATCGGCATGTTGTACGGTTCAAAGTTCCTGAAACCGGTTCGATCACAGCCCATGATCTACTTCGCGGTGATATCACCGTCGATAATTCTGCCCTGGATGATAATGTCATTATTAAATCGGATGGATTGGCGTTGTATCACTTAGCCGCCATGGTGGATGATCATCTAATGGGGATAACTCATGTAATCAGGGGTTCTGAGTGGTTGTCTACTTATCCCCTTCACGTCCATATTATTCGGGCTTTTGGTTGGCAGGAACCGCAATGGGTGCATCTTTCGGTTTTTCTGAAACCCAGTGGTAAAGGCAAAATGAGTAAACGTGAAGCCTCTCAGCTTATCCAGGATGGTCATTCGATATTTATTAAAGATCTGGAAGCATTAGGTTACATTCCAGAGGGAGTTGTCAATTGGATTGCCTTAATGGGTTGGAGTTTTGATGATCACACAGAATATTTCACCATGAAGGACCTGGTCGAAAAATTCAACCTGGATCATCTCAATCCTTCGCCTGCGGCAATCAACTTCACCAAACTGGATTATTTCAATGGCCTGCATATCCGCAATCTCTCCCGGGAAGATCTGGCGCACAGGTTGGCACCTTATATTACTAATGCAGGATACCAGCTTGATGAAGACATTCTCTACCAGGCCATCCCGATTATCCGCGAACGCTTGGTCACCCTGGATGATGTCATACAAGTCGCCGGTTTTTTCTTTAAGGAAACCGTCTCTCCAGATCCGAATCGCCTGGTTGCAGCTGGTCTATCACCGTCAGAATCAGCTCACATCGCCAGAAAAGCTTACCAGATATTGGCTTCACTGCCGCAGATCAGCAAAGACCTGGCAGAACCTCCCATTCGAAATTTAGTGGCTGAATCAGGCCTCAAAGCCGGGCAGGTTTTTGGGCTCTTGAGAGAGGCTGTGACGGGTCAAAAGGACAGCCCGCCATTGTTCGAGAGTATGGAGATCATTGGTAAAGACAAGGTGCTGGAACGCATTCAATCCGCGATTATAATACTCGAGAAGATCTAAACCATTACGTGGTGTCGATGCAGACTGGACGCCTGGGGGTGTGCATGGTAAAATTTTGGACGTTATTTACTGGGGGCTCGTCTAATGGTAGGACAGCAGACTCTGGATCTGTATGTAGAGGTTCGAATCCTTTGCCCCCAGCCAGAGCTCAATACACCCCGTCAGCTTGAGTCGGGGTGTTTTGATAAGTGAGGAGGACGAAATGACTGAGACAACATCAAACACTCCAACCAACTTCATTCGCGATGCCATCCAGGCAGATCTCCAATCAGGTCGCTACAGTGGTGTAAATACGCGCTTCCCCCCCGAACCTAATGGCTACCTGCACATCGGGCATGCCAAGGCATTTAGCATCGATTTCGGGATGGCGCGTGAGTTTAATGGGAAATGCAATTTACGGTTCGACGATACCAACCCGGTCAAAGAAGATGTTGAATATGTTGAGTCGATCAAAGAGGATATTCATTGGTTAGGTTTTGATTGGGAAGACCGCCTGTTTTTCGCTTCCGATTATTTTGAGCAGCTGTATGAATTCGCGGTTAAGCTGATCAAGAAGGGCAAAGCCTATGTGGATGATCTCAGCGCCGAACAGATCCGTGAATACCGTGGCACCCTGACCGAACCCGGGAAAAACAGCCCCTATCGTGAGCGCATAATTGATGAGAATCTGGACTTATTCGAGCGCATGCGTAAGGGTGAATTTCCCGATGGGGCGCGTGTTCTGCGGGCGAAAATCGGTATGGCGTCTGGCAATATGAACATGCGCGATCCGGTGATGTACCGCATCTTGCATGCCACTCATCATCGCACCGGGGATGCCTGGTGTATTTACCCCATGTATGATTTTGCTCATGGTCAGTCTGATTCTATCGAAGGTGTCACTCACTCTTTGTGCTCGTTGGAATACGAAGACCACCGACCATTATACAATTGGTTTCTAGATGAATTGGAGATATTCCATCCTCGTCAGATTGAGTTTGGTAGGTTCAATCTCACCTACACTGTCATGAGCAAACGCATGTTGT
>JBGPBQ010000086.1:0-13933 GCA_041481345.1 Anaerolineae bacterium | reverse complement strand
GGTTAATTGAAGACGGAGATAAATATGTTATATCTAGCGTTAAATTATTTGCGGGTGGGGATTCAGAATGAGATGCAATACCGGGCGAATTTCTTCATTCAGCTGGGGCAATCGCTCGTCTCACTCGCCACCGGACTGATCGGCTTGTGGCTGGTCTTTTCGCACACCTCTGAGCTCAATGGCTGGAGCCAGCCTGAGCTGCTGGTGGTGATGGGCATATTCGTCCTCATGGGCGGGGTGATCAACGCCTTCATCCAGCCAAATATGACCCGCCTGCTGGAGGAGATCCAGCAAGGCACACTTGATTATGCCCTTACCAAGCCAGCGGATGCCCAGGTGTTGATCAGCGTTCGTGAATTCCGACTGTGGTCGCTCACCGACATAATTGTGGGCATCACCGTGCTTTCCTATGGGGTGTACCACTACCAGGGGAATGTTGGCATCAGCCAGTCAATCGAGTTCGTCCTAGCCCTGCTACTGGGCAGCATCCTGATATATTGCTTCTGGTTGATGATCACGTCTTCAGCCTTCTGGTTCGTGCGGGTGGATGAAATCGTCAACTTGTTCCAGGGAGTATATGCGGCCGGGCGTTGGCCGGTGAGCATCTACCCACAGTGGCTGCGGGTGGGGCTGACCTTTATCATCCCGGTGGCTTTCGCAGTTACTATACCGGCTGAAGCCCTCACTTCACGCCTGACCCCACTCATCCTTTTAGGAACCTTTGCACTCACCATCTTCTTCGTTATCCTGTCACGTGTGATTTGGCGCCGTGGGCTCAAAAATTACTCCGGAGCCTCGGCGTAAGGAAAGCGCTCTGGCAGTGGTAAGATCATCTTCACGATACGGGCATAAGGTTTTGTGGAGGCAAAAAGCCATATGAACAATCCTGCCAGATCGCGTCTATCTATCGAAACGCTGTGTTGGTTGATCGAAGATGCCTTTGAAGGTGATCTAACCCAATCTCTGCTTAGCAACCTGGCAAATGTACGCGAAGAAGACTGGGTAACTCTCCCGCAGGGTGGGGGGAGAGCCATTGCAGAGATCCTGGAACACGTTGGCTGGTGTAAATGGATGTACGAAGATTATGCCTTTGGCACTGCCAGTTTACACGGTGACCAACCCCCACTCATCCCCGCGGGTGGTTTTAAATCCCGCCCCTATGATGAGCTGTTGACCTGGCTCAAGGAAGGGCATTATAAATGGTTGGCTTCCGTGCGCTCTCTACAAGAGGACGCCGAGCTCGAACGCGACCGGCTCACCAATTGGGGTGAATGGATGAAAACGCGCACCATCATCCGCATCATGATCGGTCATGACTACTACCACGCCGGTGAGATCAATCACCTGCGTTCTTTGCTGCAAGGAAATGATCGTTGGGAGTACTGATCTCTAGCTCAGCATGACCAGTATTAACTGATTACGGATGAAATTCAATAAATAAGCATCAATCGGTTAGATAGGTTCATGACGTGAGGGAGATATCCATATGCGACCATCTTCAAATCTGAAAATTTTGGCTGATGGATGGAAACCAAACCTGACCATGCCTAAGGGAATCGATTTCACCTGGGGTGTAAAAATACCGATGCGCGATGGGTGAAGCTCAGCGCAACCTTGTATCGACCCAAGGATGGCAAACCACTGCCGGTAGTTGGATCAAGACTGAATATGAAAATATAGAAGAGCACAGAAAAAAACAGCCGGCAGAAGATCTGCCGGTTGGAAATATCTAGTGAATAACAACTAATTTCCACTCGTTGATATTACATAAATTAAGGAATATTTGTGAACAGAGAACATCCACCTTATAACGACAATAAAGGCTACACTCATTGGCCGGGTTCTACTGCGGGATTGAGCTGAATCTGACCAAGGTATTCAAATTACAAGACTTGAGGATCTGGCGGTAAGATAATCAAGATAGGCAGTTACTTTTAGAGGAGTATTACCTATCCCGGTCAATAATATACCGGTACACATTCGTCTTTCGCAGCTGGAAGCCCATGCGCTGGTATAGACGGTTGGCCGCTTGTCTGCCAGGGTTGGAGGTGAGCAGCACCTGCGGACAGCCAGCCTGTTCAGCCCGCTCCAGGCAGAGACGGGTGAGGGCTTCACCTATACCCTTGCCCCGGGCTTGCTCATCCACCACCACATCCTCGATGTAGGCGCGCATCCCGGTCGGGACGCGGTAAAGCACCAAAGTCGCCAGGCCTATGATATCAACGCTTCCGGGTCCTTGGTCCTGTGCCATGAACAGGATCGATGTGCCCTTAGAAAGTATCATGGCAAGCTCAGTGCGTGTGGGCGGGGGATTTTTACCTGTCAGCTGGGGGATCAGGCGCTGGCAGGACTGGTACAGCTCCTCAGTAACCTCGACTGCCTCGATAATTTTTACGGATGTTGAAAGGAGGGGCATACTTGGCTCCAATTTGACTCACTCGATTTTGATTTTGCCAAGGAAACACGGGAAAACTTTGGGGATGGGAACTAAGATCTATTTTCTATGGCTGAGGCGTAGCTGTGCCATCCCCTTCCGGTATAGGCCAAATCCCGTTCATAAATTCAGCTACCATGGCCCTTATCTTCTCGAAATCAGCATTGTAGACGAACGTAGTGACATTCCTATATTCATCGTAGGTTGCACTCGCCGTGAACATTTCTTCGGGAAAAGAATTAGCTTTTATATCATCCATTGTAACTATCTGAGCAATGCAGATCAGGCTGTTAATCTCGCTGGGGCTCAGGTCGGTCTGGACAGAGGTGATAAACTGGGCCGCCAATTGGGGCAATTTGGGCAGCATTGTTGAACTAAGAAGTTTTTCTCGCAATGCAATCAGGATAATTTTCTGATATTTCATACGGGTGAATGTAGTCGGGATGCGATTGACCGCCATCTCAAGCGCAAGGTCGCCATTCAAATGATTATTACCCGCTGAAAGAATTAATCTTGGATCAGGTGTGCCACTGCCCCAATTTAGATCGATGGGGGAATCCAGATTGATATCCACACCACCGACTGCATCGACCATCCGGACGAACGTCTGCCTGTTTATGGCGAGATAATGATCCACCCGCAGGCCAAAATTCAGGTCCAGGGTGCGAGCTAGCAAACCCGGCCCTGCACCGGGGCCATCGTAATAGCCCATGCCGGGGTTTCCGAACAAATACGCCTGGTTGAGCTTGCCATGCGTGATCCCATAATGGTCGGAGATGTCTGGAATCTCCACCCAAGTGTCACGAGGAAAATCGATAACCATAATGTTGGGTACGGTAAAATCAATCCTTATGATGTGGATCGAATCTGCCAAACCATAGAGGTAACCGGTACTGCGAGCATCCGATCCAATTGCCAGGATGGTCATCGTAGTTGGTCCATTGCAAATGGGCTGGCGGGTGGCAGTGGGTAAGGCTGCAGGTGTAGTCAGCTGGTTTGAGCTGGAGGATAAAACCTGTTCACCCGGATCGGATGGTTGGGCTGAGCTGGCAGGAGTAGATATCGAAGAACCTGAAGGAATCGTGAGGGCAGATGGGGTGTACGTAGGTAAATCCAATGCCAAACCCAGGGGTTGATTCCATCTATACAGCACATAAATCCCCGTGGCAGTAATCCCCAGCATAATGAACAATAAGAGCAGTAGGAGCAATAAGAGGGCTCTATGTTTGGTCAAGGCTGCATTCTCCTGCTAGATTCTACCCCGATTCACGAGAGCTTTGGTTCAGTTAACAGTATTGTCAGCCAGACAGGCCTAATAGCGTATTATTTCGGCCAGGTCCCGTTCATGAAATCGGCGAGATAGGCCTGTATCTGACTAAAGTCAGCATCCAAGACATAGGTATTAACCTGGCGATAGGGGTCATATACATGGTCCCCGGTGAACATGTCATCCGGAAAGGCTACCACGCTGGTATTATCTTTGGTCAGTACCTGGCTGATACAGATGAGCTGGTTTATTTCATTCGGGCTTAGATCAGTCTGGACTGAGCCTGTGAATTGAGCTGCCAGCTTTGGCAGTATGGGAAGCATCGCAGGAGTAAGTAATTTCGCCTGTATGGCGTGCAGGACGATATTCTGGTTCCTGGCGCGTTGAAAAATCGTGGGATAGCGGTTCATAGCCAATCTCAAAGCCATTTTCCCATCCAGATGGTGACTGCCTGCTTCGAGAACATAATCCGGGTTGGCACCATCGTGGTTCTGGTTTAAGTCGATATTGGAATCCAGATATATATCGATACCGTCCATGGCATCGATGATTCGTTCAAAAGTTTTTATATCCACCGCAAGATAATGGTCCACGCTCACACCAAAATTATGTTCTAGGGTGCGGGCAAGCAGGCCAGGCCCTTCACCCGGACCGTCATAGTATCCCATACCAGGGTTGCCAAAGAAATATGCCTGGTTCAGCTTGCCGTGGGTTACACCGTAATGATCTGCAATCCCTGGAATTTCAACCCATAAATCGCGGGGAATATCCACCATCATCACACTCGGAGCAGTGAAATCAATGCGCACGATGCGGATGGAATCGGCCAACCCATATAGATAACCTTCCGACCGTTCATCAGAGCCGACCAGCAGCAGCGTCATCTCCGCTGGACCGTTGCACAGGGATTCACTGGTCGCAGTGGGTTTAATGAATTTTGACACGATCTGTGACAGCAGGGATTCAGGTGTCGGGGTGGGTTCGATACGGGAGATCGAACTATCAGGGATCCCATCAACCGAGTTCGATAAAGCAGCAACAACTTTTTGAGGTGTGGGTGTAGGCAGCCCCAAGATCGGTCCAAGCGGCTTGTTCCAGATGGCCACCAGGATAAACACAAGCGCCAACGCAGCAACAACGGCTTCCAATAGCAGGATTTTGACTAATAAGTTTTTACTCATCTTTTGCGATACCATCCGGATCACACCAGTACCTATAACAGACTTTCATCCATCCGCGCAGTGGATCCGATAAAAAAGGTCCTCCTTACAAAATTTTTTCAAGCAATATACGAAATTTTCAGATAAATGGGGTAGCAGATTATATTCTAATTCCACCACCTGAATGAAACCGTATGATAGTGCAGACGGATTAGAACGGATTTCCGTACGATAACGGCGGTTTCCAGTAAGGCATCTGGTCATCAGCTGGATTCCCGGTCAAATTGGTCGGCTGGGAACCATCGGATTTCATCACGTAGATCTCCCAATTGCCATCCCGGTTGGTTTGGTAGGCGATCATGCTTCCATCGGGTGACCAGGCTGGTGACCAGTCGCTTGCCGGGTTATTGGTCAGGTTGACCCTGCCGGAGCCGTCGGTATTGAGTAAAAAGATATCACCGTTGCCATCAACATCCGCCCGGAAGGCAATCTGCAACCCATCCGGTGACCAGGCGGGTCCGTAATCGATCTCGGTTCCATTGGTCAGGCGATTAATGCCAGAACCATCCGCATTCATCAGGTAGAGATTATTCGCTCCGGTTGGGTTGTCGCGGTCGGATACGAAAGCAATCTGGTTGCCATCGGGTGACCAGGCTGGGGCAAAATCGTCCGCAGAGTTATTGGTAATGCGCTTTACGTTCGTCCCATCCACATTCATGATGTAGATCTCATTGTTGCCGTCCATGCGCGAGGTGAATGCGATCTGCAACCCATCGGGTGACCAGGCGGGGAAGCCCTCATCCGTATCCGGTCGATTGGAAAGGTTTTTCACGTTACTGCCATCCGCATTCATCACACCGATATAGCTATGGGTTAATCCAAAGCCGGTGAAGAGTAACAGGGCTCCGTTGGGGGAATACGGTGAGGGGAATGTATTCGATTCGTTCTTGGTCAGCTGGGTCGTACTTCGATCGGAGAGGTTCATCCGATAGATGTTCATATAATCCCCATCCCGGTTCGAGCCGAACACGATGATGCCACTTCCACCCAGCGGAAGCGGAGTTTCGGTAGGTGTCTGGGTAGTGGTCGGCTTGACGGGAGCGGTAGTGGGTACAGGACTTGGTTCCTGTGTGGGTGATGAGGTGGGTTTTTGAAGTGTAGCTACCGCAGGTGAGCTGATGACTTGCTCGGTGGGTGGGGTAGTCGGGGTCGACGACGTGCAGGCAGCCATGATTATTACGATTACCAGCAATGGGATGATGCATTTGTTGTTGAATGACATATCACTCTCCTCTTAACTCGAACTGACCGGACATGCGCCCGCGATGATATTGACGCCGGGGGGTTGGAATATGTTCCCTATTTCACTTGAATTCAGGGGAGACGTGGGTTTTTCCACCCAGGAATGCCTGGATGTAGCCGACAGCTGTGCCAATCCCATCCTCGCGTTGCAATTTTTCTCCCAGTAAGGCTGCATTGCGGCGGATAGTCGGGTCATTCACTGCCTGGTCGATCGCTTGCGCCAGATTTTCCACGCTCAGCCTGGCAAATGGGACTGGTTTTGGACCAGCCCCTAGCTGATGGACACGCTCGCCCCAAAATGGCTGGTCAGCAAAGAAAGGCACGATCACTGTGGGTCTTCCATAGCGTAAACCGGTGGCAGTGGTGCCGGCGCCGCCATGATGCACCACTGCCGAGACGTACGGAAAGAGCCAATCATGAGGGACCGATTCGAGCCTGAGCACCGTTTGAGGCAGGTCTCCTGCCCCCAACCCTCCCCAGCCACCCAGCAGGATGCCGCGCTGACCTGACCTCTGTAGGGCACCCAGGACGATGCGAGTGGCATTCTCGATTTGTTCGTCTACCATACTACCGAATCCAATGTAGACTGGCGGTTTCCCCACCTCCAGGAACCTGAGCAAATCTAATGGAGGCCGCCAATCGGTTTGACCTTCTAGGAACCAGTGCCCGCTGACTTTCAGCCAATCACCCCAGTCAGATGGGCGCGGCAGCAGGGTGGGACTGAAACCATATACGACGGGCAGGCGGGAGACATCCAAATGACGGTAGAAGCTTCCGGGGAGGGGCTTGAGTCCCAGCACATCCCGCCTGCATTCATTGACCACCCCCTTGATCAGGTAAATGAACAGCTGGTTGGAAAAACGAAAGGACCACCAGTTATACGATTTTTTAAACGGAAACCAATCCGGAGGCGGTGGAAATGATGGGGATTGGAAATCATGCGTGGGAGTGATGGGAACATTATAGACAGCCAGGGTCGGGATATGATGTTTTTCTGCCACATGGTAACCAGCAAATGCCAGGGTTGAGTACAGGATGGCGTCAGTTTGCCGGGTGGCAGCCTCCAGATCGGCGAAGAATTGGCGCGCGAGCGGCTTAAAATGGCGCTCGAGCCAGCCCATCAGCTTCACCGGTCCTCCGTACCTGGACAGGCTCTGTTGCATCATACTCATCGGGACAGCGGTCACGCCCACGAATGGCAGACCAGCGGAGGTCACCAGGGCTTCGAACAGGCGATCAGAACATACACTAACCTGGTATCCGGCCCTCTGAAGACCCATAGCCAATGCCAAATAAGGCTGCACGTCCCCCCGCGAGCCCATCGCAACAATCGAAAGATGCATAATGGCTTACTTTACAATACTAAAATGTTGGCGCGGCCCAATTGATGAAATCCACCAATTCAGACCTAAGCTTGATCATCGATGGGATGTGAATATACATCATGTGCCCAGCTTCGAAGTAACCCATGCGCAGGTTGTCAAGCAGGGATTTGTCCAGACTCAGGTGCTTGAAGGTGTAGCGCGTCGCCAGGTATGGGGTTGCCAGGTCATAATACCCATTCGCCACATATACCTTCAGGTGCGGGTTGCTGGTTATCGCTTTACGCAGCGTCTCGGCGACGTTGACGTATTCATTCTGAAACTCGGCATAGCTCCAGGGGTAAACGCGTTCAGATAAGATCTCATATGGAAGATCTGACTCGAACTTGAGCTCTCCGCGCACATAATCATTCAGGGTGGCTGTGTATGGACCATTGATGTTCGCCATGCTGGGGTCAAACTCAAACTGTTCGCCAGCTGAATCACGGTCAATCCCCTTGAAGCGGCTGTCCAGACGCCCCACAGTGCGTTTGGCATGGCGCAGCAGTTCCTTGGTGAAGCGGAAGATCTCGATACGCAGGTTGGAACTGTCAATGTAATCTTCTGAAAGCCCGGTGTAGCGTGCCAGCTTACGGGCGATGAGCAGGCGCTCTTCATCTTGCAGGTCATCGCCCTGTATCAGGGCATGGGTGTAGTCCCCCAGGGCAAAGCTCTCCACTTCTGCCAGTGTGGAGTACAGATCCTTCTCCAGCTCATCGCTGAGGCGGTGGTGGAACCAGGCGGTTGCGGCATATGTGGGCAGGAATAGGATATACGGCAGGTCGTTGCCGGTGTGGAAGTCAGCCGTCTGAAAATTCAGGATGGATGAGATTAAGATGATCCCATTAAGGTACATCCCATGGCGTTCCTGCAGGTAACCGGATAACCCCGCGGCGCGGGTGGTGCCGTAGCTTTCGCCGATCAGGAACTTGGGAGAAGTCCAGCGCTGGTAACGCGTGGTGTACAGGCGGATGAAATCACCCACCGATTCGATATCCTTTTTGAATCCATGGAACTGCTTAGGTTTTTCACCCGGTACAGCGCGGCTGAATCCCGTGCTTACCGGGTCGATGAACACTAGATCGGTCATGTCGAGCAGGGAAAAAGCGTTATCCACCAGCTTATATGGCGGAGGCAAGGCAAAACCATCATCGTCCAGCAGCACGCGGCGAGGGCCCAACAGCCCCAGGTGGAGCCAGACGGAAGAGGAGCCGGGTCCACCATTGAACGAAAAAGTCAACGAGCGTTTATGCTTGTCCTCAACCCCATCCCGGGCGTAGGCCACAAAAAAGATCGAAGCGCGCGGCTTCTCTCCTTCCGACTCGCCCTCCTTCTCACCCTTTTTTTCAGCTTCCTCTTTCAAAACCATCGTCCCACAGGTGACGGTATAACGCACCTCCTTACCATCGATAATCAGGCTGTGTTTGGTCTCAACCAGCACATCCTTGGGAGGTGGAGGGGTGGGTTCTTCTGATTTTTTGGCTTCCTTATCTTGATCGGTCATATTTTTCCTCTCCTGATGAATAAAAGAACCAGGTGGTGCTTAATTACGTATTATTGTTCAATGATTGCCCTCGCCTTCCGCCTGATGCGGGAGGGATGGATCACCGGCACCGCCAGTGTCACTAAAAACGCCCCCTCAGCTGCTGTCATGCCTGTGATTTTCTCTCTAAGTTTCTCCCTTGGTTTGGAGGCAGAATTGATCAACTCGGCTTTGCTATTAAAACACATATTCAGCTCCTGGATGATTTTACCACCCGGCTACCTTCAGGATATTAAGGATTTATCTATTAATAATGTTGAGAATGGGGTATATTATATTAATTCTGCTAAAATGAGATACTGAACCTAGGAAATATTTATATGTCTGATTTTCTCACCATGCCGGGTTTCCTTGGCACGAAGGCCACGCTCCGTTCTGATCTCACACTGGTGTTGATATTGATCAGCGCAATAATGTTCAACCTTGGGTTCATCCTCGCACGCAGAAAACATTTCACTGCCCATCGCTGGGTGCAAACCAGCGCAGTAACTCTGAATACCCTGGTGGTCGTGATTTCGATGGTCACTTCATACATCATCTATATCCTACCGGGCATACCTGCCAAATTAGGTCAGGGAGACTATGCAGTTACAACGCTGCACGGATTCATTGGCGCGATTGCTCTGGTGTGGGGTGTATTCGTCGCCCTGCGAGGGAATGAGCTGGTCCCAAAAAACTTACGTTTTAATAACTATAAACTGTTCATGCGCTGGGCTTATGGGCTGTATATGTTTGCAACACTCGGCGGGGTCATCCTATATATTGTTATATTCGTATTTGGTATTTGAGAGACAACATGCTATACGTCCAACTCATCTTCCTGGTGCTCTCAATCCTGCTGACGTTCTCTTTTTTTATTTACGGGTTTAATCATTACTTTTTGTTAAGTGTCATCCACCGATACAACCCACCACAGCTTCTACCAGCCGCGAACGAAAAGCGTCCGTATGTCGCAATTCAGCTGCCGATCTATAACGAGCGCTACGTTGTCCGCCGTCTGGTGGAGGCATGCGCGCTCATGGTGGAACAATATGGCATTGACAATGCGGAAATTGACATCCTTGACGATTCGGACGATGATACCATCCAGCGCGTGGATGAAGTCGTAAGCGAATATAGACAAAAAAAATATCATATCAATGTCCAGCGCAGGCAGGATAGGGCGGGTTACAAAGCCGGAGCGCTGCAAGTTGCTCTTGAAAATACGAAGGCGGAATTTATCGCAATTTTTGATGCTGATTACGTCCCGCGCAGTGACTTCCTGCTACGCACCATCCCTTATCTATTGCAGGATGAAAAGCTGGCCATCGTCCAAAGCCGTTGGACGCACCTGAACCGCTACTTTAATCGGGTCACAAGCGCAGTGGCAATTGGCATCGATGTACACTTTATGGTCGAACAAACCGGCAGGTATGCCTCCAAATGCTTCCAGAATTTCAATGGCAGTGGAGGAGTGTTGCGGAGAAGCGCACTGGTGGAGGCGGGGGGTTGGCAGGCGGATACACTGGCTGAGGACCTGGATGCCAGCTACCGAATGCAGATGCAAGGCTACCACATCCTGTTTCTCAAAGACCTGGCGAGCCCGGGTGAGGTGCCGCCCACCGTCCCGTCCTTTAAAAAGCAGCAGGCGCGCTGGGCTAACGGGTCACTGCGCACAGCCCGAAAATTGCTACCATCCATCCTGCCGAATTCAAAAATAAGGATTTATCAAAGGCTGGAAGCATTCATCCACCTGACCGGGTACATGCTTCATCCAATGATGTTCGTATCCTTTCTTCTGGCAAGCTTCGGAACCATCTTCGAAGTGGATACATTCCTGGTGCATTCCCACATGCTTACGCCGTTTGGAGGCGCATTTGCTGCATTTGACCCAAAAACAGCCACTCGGCTACACAACCTGACGTGGGGTGCGCTGGATGCCATGATCCTGCTCAGCATGGTGGCAGCCTGGTTATCACCCATCATCAGCTTAAAGCTGCAGAAAATCTCGATCCGTAAAAACCTGCTGGGTCTGTTAGTGTTATTCCTGCTCGGCAGCGGCATCAGCGTGAGCAACTCAGTCGAAGCGGTCAAAGCATTGTTCACTAACCGCCAATGGGAATTCAAGCGGACACCCAAATATGCGAACGTGAGAGACAAGGAAGGCTGGCGCAGCCGAAGCTACCAGGTGCCATTGGATTTCGTCTTCCTGCTCGAGCTGGCCTCAGTTTGCCTGGGGATCATTGCCACGATCATCGCCATCTTGCACGCCCACTACGCGGTTTTGGCCATCTTGGTCCCCTACACCACAGCTTATATTTTCATTTCGTTCCTCACCTTCCAGCAAAGTAGATCACAGGCGTCGGTACAGAATGTCGAGTCAGGTTCGATCAATCCAATCCAGCCGCATCAGGCAGACTTTCCCAAATAGAGATCTCGCTCTACTGGTGGCAAGTATCGGGGTGCAGCTGGTGCTGGGGCTGTTCTTCGGGCACGCCTACGACATAAAAATCTTTATGGCCACTGGCTACCTGGTGGCGACTGATCAGGACCCGTACATCCTGCCGGACCTCAGGGCGGTTTTCAACAACCCGGCCTTCATCGGTCTGACCAGTATCGGCTATCCCCCTCCGTGGCCACTTATATTGGGATTGACCTATCTCCTCACCTACGCACCCACGCATAACTTCCTGTTGTATAACCTGGCAATTAAAATTCCAATCATCATTGCCAATATTTGCCTGGCATACCTGGTCAGGGATATCTTAGAGAAGCAAGGTGCCAACCCAGGTATCTCACGCAAAGCCTGGCTGTTCCTGCTGTTCAACCCCTTCCTGTTTTACTTCACCACCGCCTGGGGGCAGTTTGACTCTCTGGTGGCCCTGCTGACCCTGGCTTCATTGGTCCTGCTGGATAAAGGACGTTTGAGCACTTCAGCCATCCTGCTGGCCCTGGCCATCGCACTTAAACCCACCCCGATACCTGTCATCCTGGCAGCGATTGTGTATTTATGGGAGGCTCCCTGGCGTAGAATGGTGCGCTTCCTGCTTTCCTTCTCCATCAGCATGTTCGCCCTGTGCGTGCTCCCGTTTCTTATATTTGGATGGGACGCCACCCCGATCCTGCATGGCTGGAATACTCAATTTACGGTCAGTGGAGGTATGTCACTCACCACACTGTATGAGCTGACCGCAGGCACCTACGCGCTGCCAGGAAATTGGTGGCTGCTGGGGGTGTTGTGGCTGCCGGCCATTTTAATTGGCGCATATTTCATGCAAAGGGGAAACCATGGGCTGATCGCCCTGCTCAAGAACAGCCTGGCATTGATCCTGATCTTCTTCCTGACGCGCACCTGGCTTTCTGAACAAAACCTGGCTTTGATCCTACCCATCGTGCTGATCCTGGTTTGCCTCAGTGAGCTGCCCAGGTTGGCATTTTATGCAGTCTGGATCTTGCCCTTGATATTCACGATATTTAATACATCGCCAGCCCAGCTGCTATTTACCATCCGGCCGGATGTAATGGCAAAATTGCTTCAATGGGCAGAAATCTACCGCACACCTCGCTTATGGGCGCGCATGCTGATCGTCATCCCCTGGCAGGTTGCCGGCTGGTGGATGGTCTATTATGCCTACCGGAAGGGACTTCCTGCACCGGCATGAAAATTGACCTGCCTTTCGGCGACGGAATTAGCCTGCAAATTGCCTCGGGGACTAATCGAGATAGCTCCTATCCCACCGGCAGGATCCAGAAGGGATTGGTTTTATTCTGCGATCACCATGATTTATCGGAAGAGGCGGTGGGTTTTGGCGTGCCCATCCTCAAACGCGGCCTGCAAACTGTATTCCCGGGGGAGGTTGAGCTGCATCCCAATGCTGATAGCCCACAGAGTCGCTTCAGCGCACGCTATAAGATGAACCTGGAGGAGAAGATTGCCAAGCCCGGCTCGGGCAGCGTCAACAACCAGTTGGTGTATGCCAGCAAGAATATGCTGGCGGGGATGATCCGCGGCTTACCAGCACTGCGCAGGTTGCTGACCAACATTTCCAACTTGCTGCGCGCCACCTTTGGCTGGCAAACCACTTATGAACCTGCCGGCTACTCCACCTCAGTGACATTAACTTACACGATCGATGCAAACTCAGGCAAAATCTTGGTCGAGCTTGTGAGTGTGGATTCCATCCCAGACGGCATTACTGAGATCATCCTGATGAATGAGCAGGGTGCGCATTATTTCGACCAGTACATGGACGCGGATGGGACATTGAAACAAGGCGACCAGATTGGCTGTTGGGACGAGGTCACCGCGACCAACGCTGCCTTCATGAGCAGCCGCCAGCATATCTCCTTCAGCCTGTCGCAGGTGAAAGGAGCCAGGCTCTTCCTCGGCAGGGAGCTGATCGGTTCACGCCTGGCTTGGTCGGGCTTCGGTTATACCTTTCCACCCAGTATCGACCATTTCAGCTATGAGGTCACAGTTCAAAGGCTGTTATGAGCAGGGTGCTGTTGATCTACCCGTACTTCAGACCCCCGAATGACCGCTCGGTCTTTCGCTTTCCACCGCTGGGGATAAGTTACCTGGCTTCCAGCCTGCTCCAGGCAGGTCATGAGGTGGAACTATTGGACTGCACCTTTATAGGTAAAGCGGAGGCGCTGGCAAAAGCGCAGCAGGCTAAGGTGGAAGTGGTGGGCATCTACTGCATGGTAACTATGCTGGATGACTGCCTGTGGTTCGCCCGCCAGCTGCGCCTAAGCGCCGGGCTGCTGATGGCTGGAGGACCGCTACCCACCTGTGATCCATTTTCCTTCGTGCGTGATTTTGATGTGGTTGTGCGAGGTGAAGGGGAAGCCACGGTGCTTGAGTTGGTAAACGTATTTACGGCCGGG
>JBGPBQ010000085.1:0-13944 GCA_041481345.1 Anaerolineae bacterium | reverse complement strand
CGTACAAGGTCATCCATGGCGCGCAAGGTTTCATCAATCGGGGTCTGGTCATCATATGAGTGGGTTTGATACAGATCTATATAATCCACTCCGAGGCGCTGCAAGGAAGCTTCCACGGCTCGCAGGATGTGGACACGTGAAAGACCTTTATCATTGGGTCCAATACCCATCCTGCCGCGCACCTTGGTTGCGAGAACCAACTGTTCACGGGGGACATTTGACTGTTTGATCCACTTACCGATGATCGTTTCAGCGACACCGCCCGGGTTGCCTTCTGCCCAGCGGGAGTATACGTCCGCAGTGTCGATGAAATTAATGCCAGCCTCGAAGGCAGCGCTCAAAATCTTTAGCGAAAGAGGTTCATCTGCAGTCCAACCGAACTGCATTGTCCCTAGGCAGAGCTCGGACACTTTTAATCCGGACAGACCCAATGATTTATACTCCATAGACCAATACCTCCTGAGTAAATAATTGATACAAATTACACCTGTTTGTTATTACTCATGGTGAACAGCCCTTTGTGAAGCGCCAGAAATACACCCAATTGCAGTGAACCATCGATAATATCTCCATTCAGGATCATCTGAAGGACTTCTGCCACAGGTTTGTGATAAGTTTCAAGAATCTCACCAGGCTCGAGATGTTGGGTCGTCTGAACCAGGTCGGTGGCAAAAAATAAATTTGTGGCTGCGCGTAGAACCCCCGGGAACTGGTTATAGTATCCCAGCTTCTCGATATGGCGGGGGTAGTAGCCGGTCTCTTCTTCAAATTCCCTGCGGGCGCCGTGAACTGGATCTTCACCTGGCTCCAGGTGACCCGCAGGCAGGTCATAAATCACCTTGCCTACCGGATGCCGGTATTGTCGGGTGAGAATGATGCATCCGGCATCGGTAAGGCTGACCGTGGCAACCGCATCCACTGGACTGGTGAGATAAAAGTAGGGGTGCTCCACACCAGCATATTCCAATGTGTCGAGCATCACTTTGGCATATGGGTTATCGAATAGGACTTGTGAACGGATCAGTTTGAAGTCAAACATATATCCATATCCATCAAAAGGGTCAATTTATGAATGTTATTGAAACTAGCAACGCATAATGCCAAATCTATAATATAAATCTAAAGCCCATGGTAGAAATTCTTCCATGGACTTACCAGTTGAAGCTAGATATGATCGCTATTGTTATGTTTTTGCGGATTGGATGGCTGACCGCATTTGTGCCAGGTGCAATTGTTGGTGATAGATATTTTGATGCGCCTGGTAAGAAAGCTTCCAGAACCTGCCCTTGTGGGATAAAAACTCCGTAGGGATATGCGCCAACATGCTAATCGTTTCAGCATCATGGTTTTTAAGCTCTTTCAATAGTTCATCTTTTGTCTGGAATATTGATACGGTGCCATCGATACGGGCTTGAATATTGCCACCAAAGTCATCATAAGCAGCTTCAGTCCCACCAATGATCTCACTGGCGGCATTTTGCCAGCCCAGCTCACTGTGGATGAGATGAGCGAGGGCATCATTAGCGCTCCACTCCGATGGAGCAGGTTTGTGGGAGCAGGCTGTTTCACTGGCGTCATTTAATATTTCCTCGATCTCCTTTTCGAATTGCTGATAAATCGGCTCAACTTGCTTTGATAGATCCAAGCCAGAGGCGGGGATTGGGGGTATTGGTCGTCCAGAGAGAGTCATCTTTGCGGTTCGTTTATCCGGACCGCGATAAAAGACAAGCTCCACGACATCCCCAGCGTGTTTTGAGGCCATTACTGACGCCAGACTTGTACCGGTGGTGAGCTCATGACCATCGACGGCGATGATCACATCATCTTTTTGCAAGCCTGCTTTTTGAGCTCCCATCCCGTCGACCACATCACTGAGGCGGGTTCCATAATCCACTGGAACTCTCAGTTTGGCAGCAACTTCAGCATTATAGTCATCGATTATTATCCCCAGCATCGGGCGCCTGGTGATACGCAAGTCGGCTCCGTTCTCAAGCACAGATGCCAGGTTCTCAAAGGCACTACGCCATTGGATCTCGAATACTTTAGCGATTTCAGCCCATTTTTGACCTTTGCCAATCTGGCGATGAGAAAGCTTTACCAGAGTGCCACCTCTTTGTTTCTTCAAAGTCACATCTACGCGCGTTTTGTGCGGCTCACCCCGACCAAACCACATGAATGATATGGATTTATCTTTTTCCACCTGAAGGTACTCACCACTCGAGTAAAAATCTCCTGGCCAGCACAAGTACAAATGACCACCAGGGTGTGGATCGGCGGTGGCAATGTCGCACATCCAATCCCGGAGCGCAGTCGAGCTCGTGAAGTAGCGATATACCTCAGAAGAGGGGGCTTTGATGAACTTTTCCAGTTTTACCGTCGACATATGATCCTCCTTACTCCAATGGGCTTATATTACCCTATTTAATTGGCTCCTGATAGAGAAAAAGTTGTTCCTATTGGATGAGCCATAATGAATTAATAGCTTAGTAGAGAATTAATTCCATCGGCGATCCGTTTACCACCCGGAATGATAGCGTTCATCAAATTGATGTTATATGGAATGGGTATATCGGGGGTGGCGATACGACCGATGGGAGCGTCCAGTGAATGAAAAGCTTGGTCGTTGATGGTGGCGATGATTTCAGCGGCGAACCCGTTGGTGATGGTATCCTCATGGACGACCAGGACTTTACCAGTCCGATGGACATCTTCCAGAACCGAATTGACATCCCAGGGTAGAATGGTGCGTAAATCCAGGAGAGAAACCCGATCTTGAAAATCAGTCGCGGCTTCAAGGCAAGGATGAACCATGGCTCCCCATGTGATCAAGGTTAACTCGTCTCCGTGAGTAAGGTGCGAGAGGCGACCAAAGGGAAGGCAGTAGTCATCGCCTGGATAGGGACGGCGAGCTTCGGGGCTATCCAGGAGAGCACGGTGCTCAAAGAAGAAGGTCGGGTCATCGCCGCGCAACGCGGAGCGCAATAGACCGACTGCATCCTCCGCGTTCGAGGGATATGCGATCCGCCAGCCGATGAAGTGGGCGAATATAGCTTCAGCGGAAACGCTGTGCCAAGGGTCACCGGTCTTTTTGGCATAACCTATCGGCATCCGCACGATAACCGGGGCGGCAAAATGATTCGCAGTCCGCCAACGTAGGGTGCCTAAATCGTTGAGCTGCTCGTGAGCCGGGTCGGCATATTTCCGGAATTGGATTTCAGGGACTGGCAGCAGACCGGCGATTGCCATCCCGGTTGAGCGTCCAATAATACCGTCCTCATTCAAGGAGGTATCAAAAACACGATCTTCGCCAAAATGGGACTGCATTCCCTGAGTGGCGCCATGCACACCGCCTTTAACACCGACGTCTTCACCAAAGACCAGGATGCGCGGGTTGAGGGTCATCTCGACCTCGAGTGTGCGGCGCACAGCATCGAGTAGGTTGATACGCGCACCATGAGGCTTGGGATTGGGTGATCCGATTGGCAGCATGGCTCCTAGTGGACGCAGCCCACCTTGAAGCGGATTTTTATCGGAATAGTAGACATGCTCCCCAGCACCAGCAGGGTCAGGCTCGGGGACTGCTTCGGCGACCTGTAACGCCTGGTGAAGCTCATCATCCACTTGATTTTCCAGGGCGTGCCAACGGCTATCATCTAAAATGGCGTGCTCCGAGAGAAATGACTTTAACTTTGGCAGAGGATCTTGAGCCACTTCCAAGGCACGCTGTTCATCGGATTTATAGGTCTGGGTATCTACGAAGGTGTGACCCATAATGCGGGGAACACGCAGTCGCAATAGACACGGTCCTCCTTCTGACCTGACAAATCCCACTGCCTGCTGAATGGCTGACCAGGTGATGGCGGGATCGGTACCGTCTGCATTGATGGTTTTCAGGTTCTCATAAGCACCTAAATTGGCAGCAATATCACCACCGGGAGTCTGGCACAGCGAAGGGACGGAAAGCCCATACTGGTTATCTTCAATTACATAGAGGAAGGGGTACCACAGAGTGGTGACAATGTTCAAGGCTGCCCAAAACCCATTGGCGGCAACAGAACCCTCTCCACCCATGGCGACTGCGATAGCCCCATTCCAATCGGGTTCTTCAAGCACCTGAGTATGATAGCGGATGGACTGCGCCCACCCAGCCGCGGGTGAATACTGGGCACCGACATTACCGGAAGTAGGCAAGACAGTGAGCCTACCATCACCAGGCAGGTTGTACATCTCTCCGGTATCACGCCCTTCCGAAGGGCCAGCCGCGCGAGCCATCCCAGCTGCCAATGCATCCGAAGCACTCAAGCCACGGGCAAGCATGAATGGTCGGGAACGGTAATAAATGGTGGCACCATCATGCGGATGGGTGAGAGCCTGGGCGACCAGCACCTGGGCTAACTCATGACCCGCGGCTGAGAATTGGTATTTAACTTTCCCTTGCGGAGTGAGCTGTTCGACCTCGAGGAGGTCCATTTTCCTGGATAGAAGGGTTATATGGGCAACATCAAGCCAATTGGGTGAGTTTTTTGCCATTTGCTCCCCTTTTAATTTTTCATTCGCGGCTGGATTTAGCATAAGGAATTCTAAAATAGTTTTTCACGGCGCAATCTGTTATGGAGCCGATAAATAGGCACCGTCAGGGACTTGCAAACCAATATTAATATCCATATGCGTGAAAGATGGAATGAAATAACAATATGCTCCCATCATAGTAGAACGATCCCTCATCTTTTCCTTCTGCAAGATGATTAGTATAGCACTTGTCCAAACCGTTAAGTTAAACGTTTGATAAATTGGTGAAATCAGGTGAACATTGGAGTACAATCACTGGTATGCAAGACCAGGGTGAGATTACGAGGAGTTTTTTCCATAAATCAGCTCCATCCAGTGGAGACGATCCTGAAGCGATCGAGCTTGCATTTCTGTTGCAAAATTCAGCGCCGAACGACCCTTCTGTGCTCGATCGACTGGTTAACCGCTACGCAGGAGAATTATATCAGTGGGTGGAAATTCTCGTTTACTACCGGAAACTGGGAGTTCCATCGCAGGCTGAAATTTTTGACATACTGAAAAGGGTATTTGGGACAGCGATTAAGAATGTAGAACAGTTTCACGGTAAAGAGAGTGTTTCTGATTGGCTGTTCGCCATCGGTTATCAGGTTGTAAGAGGTTGGAAGTCTAAACGTGCAAGAACATGGAACCCTCAAGAATCTACAAACGGGGATGACCCCGATGATTTATTACCGGAACCCGAGACAGTTGATCAGGATAACCTTAAGGGTATACCAGAGAAAGTCCGCTCGACGTTGATCCTGAGATATTTATTTGAGCTCGCACTGTCTGATCTAGCCTGCATCGTCAACACTCAGGAAAAGGATATCCACCACCGGTTGATCAAAGGGCGTAGACTCCTGATAAAGAACCCAGTAAGGGTACACGCGGAGCTTAAAATCCAGGCATTTGTGGATGGATTATTGGATGATAATCCGGATGATCTGGACAAGCTCAACCGACACTTGATTGACTGTGAAGTATGTCAGCAAACTCTTCACCAGATAGAAACCATCGAAGAAACCCTGGTAGAAAATCTGAAGAAGAGGTGGGTGATACCAGCTCTAAGCCATGAGCTGCTGAATGGATTGATCCAATCTGTGATTGACGAGATGATGAAACCCAAGGCTGGGTGGACGATCAAGCTACCCATGCGCCAAACAGCCTGGATACTTGGATTAGCCTTGATGTTGGCTGGATTCGCAATCATATCCATCCGCTCAACACCTGCAGAAAAGGAAATTGCGCAACCTGAGATAACACCCACTCAGCAACTCCCTCCGATTGTCGAAATGCAGCAGTACGTTGGATTGTCTCAGAACAGATTCGATGTGCCAAGTGCACCCCAATATATTGCACCAGCGTTCTCCAGCGATGGTAAATGGGCCGTATTTGCGGCAACGAATTATAGTTTAAACGCACAGTCGTTAATGTTCCAGACGATCGATGTGTATAACCGGGATGCGAACACCATACAAGTGATCAGTGAAAGTTCAGCATTCATAAATTCGTGGGTGTGGTGGGATTTAGCACCCAGCATCTCAGGAGACGGACGATGGATTGTGTATGTGAGCACAATGAAAGAACTCCATGTAAGCGGGTATGCCTGTTCGACAGAAGACCATCGCGATTGCCTGGATATTTTTCTATATGACCGGATCAGCGGTGTGACAAAACGATTGACCCAGGCAGTGAATGGTGGAGCAGCGAATGGAGACAGCCTGGCTCCGACAATTTCAGAGGATGGCCAGTGGGTTGTTTTTTGGTCGACTGCCGATAACCTGGTCGAGGGTTTCAAGAATACCTGCGAGCAAAACGGGACAACCATCGCATGCCTGTATATATACCTCTACAATGTGGCGACTGGAAAAACATCATGGATCCCGATACGGACGATTCCCGGAGATAACGTGTACGGTGTCGACCGGATCAGCCTATCAGCTGATGCTCGATATATTGGGTTCACGGTGGCCTCATCGGCGCAAGCCGGAATCCCAAGCTTGGGTAGTCCGTTTTCTTTTTACAATCAAGGCGGATTAACTGGTAATGCAATTGTTGACACCTATATCCCTGACATCCTACACAGCAGTGAAGCGATTTTGTATGACCGTGAGACAGACAAATATGAGCTGCAAAACCAAAATCAGGCTGGTGTCCCAGGGGATGGACCATCTTCTTCGCCCGTAATCTCAACAGATGGTAGGTATGTGGCGTTCGTTTCTGCATCGACAAACCTGGTGACGGGAGATGATAGTAATTACAGCGACATCTTTGTTCGTGACCGGGAAACGGGGAAGATCGAGATCGTGAGTGTGAGCTCGACTGGTCAGAATGGAAATGCGGATAGTGGGTACAATTTTTCATTAATGGGATATTACAGTTTGAACATCTCCGAGGATGGCAGGTATGTGGTCTTCGTATCGTTAGCAGGTAATCTGGGTGTAATCGGTAACCAGGATTGCAACCGGACCGATAACATTAATTGCCACTACCTTTACATCCATGATCGGCAAACCGGTACCACCGAGGGGATCTCTGCATTGACCAAGCAAGATTTTACACTTTTCCCGGATGTTTCATCAGACGGCCGGTGGATAAGTTTTATGCAGTATTTTCATAACTGCAGCACTGCCCAATCTCAATGCGCGAATGTGATGCTATATGACAAGCACAGCAATTGGACCACCAATCTAACAAAGTATGATGTTGAAACACCTAGACTACCCTGGAGCTATTCCGGCAGTCTTACCCTGCCTTGGGAAACCTGGGAGAGCACGGCATTCGCTTTATCTCCAGACAGCAGCATGATTGCACTGGGGGGTAATGATTCTATAGTGAGGATCTGGCAGATCGCGTATGTAAAAAGTTCGATCCTGAAAGGTGAACCGGTTAAAATTATTGAAACGACAGGGAATGATTCTTTTTCTTCCCTGGCATTTTCACCAAACGGTGAATGGCTAGCTGGTGGAACGACAAGTGGGACTATCTATGTATGGCAATCATCTGATGGGAAGATCCTATATAGCATAAAAGATCAACCCAACCTGGTCAGAAACCTGGTATTCACAAAAGACGGTTCAGAGCTGGTTATATCTACTTTGCATGAAGCCTGGACTTGGAGGCTGGGGGACAACCAAATGTATCCGGTGGATGGATTTTCAGCCACAATGACTGATGCGTATGTGATTAACATTTCGCCCAAAGGTGACATGATTGCATCTGCGCGTAGGGATGGCACCGTCTGGCTTCAAAGCCTGCCAGACGGGAAAGTGATCGCACGGCTAGGAACCAACCGATTATCTGCCAGGAGCCTGGCTTTTTCAAGCGATGGAAGCCTGCTTGCCGCTCTATCGCCGGATGGGACTCTCACTTTATGGCAAATCGCGGGAAAAGGAAGAGATATCTCATCCATCAGGTTGGTCAACAACTATAAATCAAGCGGTGCTACCGGCGAATTAGCTTTTTCGCCAGACAATAAATTTCTGGCAGGTTCGAGAACGGCAGGGGAAATTAGCTTATGGAGTATACCAGACGGTAAAGTATTTACCCTATCATCGCCGGTGACACAAGGAATTCTATACAGCCTGGTATTTGGAGCCGGCGGAGATAAATTGGCTGCTTTATTTGAGAGTGAAATTGCCCTGTGGGGAATACCGAAAGATAGCTCATCAACATTCTACGTTCACGCAGCGAGCGATAATTACGTCGATGCAAAACCTTTCCCTGAATCATCTGCGAATGACATTGCAGAACTTCAATCACCGGATAATAGTGTTCGCAACGGAAATCTAAGCCTTGAACAAGCAACCAAATTATTATCATTCCCACTAATGGTTCCTATCCATCTTCCAGAAAATATTAGATTTAATAGTGCGTTCGTCAATATGGACGGGAGTGTCCTGCTCTTTTATGAAATGAGTGATCAGGATGGGTATCAAGCATTGTTGTGTATTTACGAAAAAAACATCAAGAATTCAGATATACCGACCATGACCATTGGAGAAGATGCAAGTGTCCGGCTTACACAAGTTAATACGATCGTGGGCAATGCTCCAGCCGAATATGTCCAGGGGGATTGGATATGGAGGATGAGCTTCACCCCAGCAACTGATAATTCACCGAAAGGTGTTACCCATGATGTGTGGGATTGGGACAGCTCATCATCGACGGAACGGCTGCGGTGGAAGCAAAATGACATACTCATTGGACTGTATTATCAGATCTACAAACCCTACTCACCAGTCATGGACATGTCTAACGAAAATGATAAATTATTCCATCTGAGCTCTATATTAGATCAGGGTGATCTCGAGCAAATCGCATCATGGATGGTGCCCTATTCAGAGGTGAACACGGTGAAAATATCCTTCAAACGAGGTGGGAATTATACGAATGAATTGAACAGTATGAGTAGGATTGGGATAGACCAGCTTTATCCAACTGCTCTATCTGAAATAAATGGCTACCCCATTAAACGGATCTTTGCAACCAAA
The DNA here is from genome assembly GCA_041481345.1 of Anaerolineae bacterium. Lineage (GTDB taxonomy): Bacteria > Chloroflexota > Anaerolineae > Anaerolineales > UBA4823 > FEB-25. Next base: position 4,903 of record JBGPBQ010000085.1, on the reverse strand, counting down.
TGAGCGTAAAAATATCCCCACGCCCGATCCAGATTCCATGCTGGCTCTTTCCTGAGCGTTTTTGGGTTGGAGAATATCTGGAGACTGTGGGATATAGAAGGATGGTGTTGGAATGGACCAAGGGGCAATAAACGTTACCACTGAACTAGATCCTGAAAAGCAAAAACGAGCAAAGCAGTATGCCCGCATCAACCGGCGGTTATTGGTGTTGGATTTAGCTATTTCTGGTATATATATGTTGGCATGGCTGGTTTTCGGCTGGTCACAGGCACTAAAGGTGCGGCTGCTTCAATTTACGAGCAGCGAATGGCTGCTGGTACTGCTTAATATTTTGGTGATAGGTGGGATCCTATTCGTGATCAACCTACCGCTTTCCTTTTACCAGGGTTATACCCTACCGCACCAGTATGACCTGTCCACACAGATGATCAATGGATGGGTGAGCGATCAGGTTAAGGGAATCGTGGTAGGTGGATTATTGGGGATGATCGTGCTTGAAATCATCTATGCAATCTTGCGGACATTCCCCACATTGTGGTGGTTGTGGGCTGGAGTGATCCTGCTGATCTTCAACGTGCTTCTGGCAAACCTGGCACCCACCCTGCTAATGCCTCTATTCAATAAATTCATCCCATTGGGCGATGATCACGCTGAGCTGGCGGACAGGTTGATGCAGCTGGCTAAACGTTCAGGCACATACGTAAAGGGGGTGTTCAAGTTCGATATGAGCAAGCGCACAAAACAAGCTAACGCCGGTTTGACCGGATTAGGAAACACACGCCGGATCATCATAGGTGATACGTTGTTGAACGAATTCACTGTTGATGAAATTGAAACCGTCATGGCGCACGAGCTCGGGCACCAGGTGAACAAGGACATCCCACTGGGGATCATTTTTGGAAGCATCACAACGTTGGTCGGTTTGTACCTGGCGTCTATAGGATTGAATTGGGGGGTACGTGTGTTCGGCTTTTCTGGGCTGGCAGATATTGCGGCGTTCCCGTTATTCGTGGTCGTGCTTGGATTTTACAGCCTGGTGACGATGCCCCTGGAAAATGGTTTTTCGCGCTGGCGTGAGCGGAGGGCAGATGAGTTTGCACTGTCACTGACCCACAATGGGACTGCCTACGCATCTGCACTTAAGAGGCTGGCTAACCAGAACCTTTCAGATGCCGACCCTGAAGCATGGGTGGAGTGGCTGCTTTACTCCCACCCTGCACTGGGAAAAAGGATCGCCATGGCTGAACAAGAGGTGCAATACCAGACAGTGGAGAAATAAAGAGAGACGCCAAAGCGGCGTCTCTCGGGATTGGTTTTCTCAAGGCGGGAATTATTCATTAGGGATGATGATCCATAAAATCAAATATAGGAGGAATCCAGGCACACCGCCAGGGATCAATGCGATTAAAAAAGCCAGGCGGAACCAAAAGGCGCGGATACCGAAGAAATTTGCCAATCCTCCGCACACACCGGCAAAGATGCGGTTAGAGCGAGAACGGCGTAGGATCTTACGTTCATTTTGGGACATAAATTGCCTCCGTGAAAACCATCCTGATGAGGGTATGTTCAATTCTATTTACGCAGGAATTATGAATAAGTTTCTACGCAACCGATCACCATTTATCCCAATGGACGATTTCGCTGAGAGGTCGCCGACCGCCCTTTTTGGGTGGGCGGATCATTAAAACTGCATCTTGCGGATAGCCAAATGAAATAGCGATGTATAGAACCACATCAATGGGAAAACCCAACAAATTACGGGCTTTATCCGTTTCATAGATCGAAGCGATGCAGGAACCGATACCGAGCTCCCAGGCGGCTAGCTGCATATAGGCGGCTGCCTGGCCAACATCGAACATAAGCTGGAATTTCTCGCCAGGGTCGGTGTGTAGGAGAGCTACGCCCAATGCGGCACCAGATAGGTGACCGGCATAAGCGCCGCACTCAGAGAGAGATTTTAGGATAGCTTTATCGGTGATGGCGATGAAATTCCAGGGTTGGGTGTTCTTGGAGGATTGAGCACGGCGACCAGCGTTGAGAATGGTGAGGATGGAAGACTCTGGAAGGGGGTGTACTGAAAATTGGCGGATGGCTCTTTTAAGGCGTATGGCTTCGTGGATGTTCATATAACGAATGTCCTATTCCCATCATTTTTTGGTATAAATAGAATATGATCTTCTAAATTTTAGAATTTTGGTACTTTTATCATAAATAGGTACACTATAATAGTAAACATCTCTGTATCATCCTATTTTTAGTCGAATTGAAATTGATTATATCTCGTCGGGCAGAAATTACTTATCTTTGATCTGGGTTGAGCACAAGGTAATTAATAGGTAGAAAATGCGATGAATAAACTATTTATGGAGCGTGGAATGGAACTTAGGCATTTCATTGATACTCAGGATTTCTCTAAAACCGAGCTGCTGGATATCATTGAACTCACACGTTTGATCAAAGCGGCGGATAAACAGGGCTGCACGCCCAGGCTGCTGGCGGATGCATCGCTGGCGATGATCTTCGAGGAGCCGTCCACTCGGACGAGGGTATCCTTCGAAGTGGCGATGACCAAGCTGGGAGGGCATGCGTTGTATCTCAAGCCAGGAGAGATCCATCTTGGTATGCGCGAATCACTCTTCGATACAGCCCAGGTGCTTTCACGCATGTGCGATGTGATCATGGCACGCACGTTGAAGCACGAGACTATGATCAACCTGGCAAAACATACCAGCGTGCCGGTGATCAACGGATTAACCGATTACAACCATCCAACCCAGGTGGTGTGTGACCTGTTCACCATCACCGAGCACAAGCCGGAGGGGAAAAAACTCGAAGAGGTGAATGTAACCTTCATTGGGGATGCAACCAATGTGCTGAGCTCACTTATGCTTATAACGACAAAAATGGGGATGCAATTCACCCAGGCTGCGCCTAAAAAATATCAGGCACCCGCCCAATGGGTGGAATGGGCACGGCAGAATTGCCAGGAATCGGGAGGCAGTGTGATACTGACCGTGGACCCAGTGGAAGCGGTGAAAAATGCTGATTTTATCTATACCGATCTGTGGTGGTGGGTGGGGCAGGAGGACCAGATTCCCGAGCGCAGAGCTGCTTTCATGCCGACCTACCAGGTTAACCTTCAACTTTTCGACCAAGCACCTTCCCACTGCAAGTTCATGCACTGCCTACCGGCTTCACGTGGCGTGGAAGCTACCAATGAAGTGATGGACCATGAGCGATCGATCATCTTTGATCAATCGGAAAATCGCTTGCACACCGAGAAAGGGCTATTGGTATATTTCGTGTATCCACGGCTACAACGCCCAACAGAAGCCATGAAGGCTTTCCACCAGTCTGAGATTGATGCTTTCATCAGTAAAATTGAGCGCTAACGCAAGGATAGAGTAAAGGATATGCCCAATCCACTCACGACATTACCAGCGTTGGATGGCTACCGAATGCCAGCCGAATTCGAACCCCACTCCAAGACATGGATGTTATGGCCTGAACGAGCGGATACCTGGCGGGAGGCAGGCAAACCTGCACAGAGTGCATTCGCAAAGGTGGCGAGAGCGATATCCCAGTTTGAACCAGCTATCATGGGGGTGAACCCGGGCCAATATGAAAATGCACGAAGGACGCTCGCTCCACAGGTGCAGGTGGTGGTGATTGAGAACAATGACGCCTGGATGCGGGACTGTGGACCAACATTTATCATCAATAAATCTGGAGATGTGCGCGGCATTGATTGGATGTTTAACGCCTGGGGGGGATTCGAAGCGGGATTGTATTATCCCTGGGAGCTCGATGATGCCGTTCCGCAAAAAGTGCTGGAGATGGAAGGAATCGAACGCTACCGCGCACCGATCATCCTGGAGGGCGGCTCGATCCACGTGGATGGGGAGGGGACACTTATTACCACCGAAGAATGCTTGTTAAATCCGAACCGTAACCCGACACTTTCAAAGGATGACATTGAAAGGATGTTAAAAAACTACTTGAACGTCTCAAAGATCATCTGGCTGGGCAAGGGTGTGTGTAATGATGAGACCAGTGGGCATGTGGATAACCTGTGCTGCTTTTTAAAAACGGGTGTGGTGGCATTAACCTGGACAGAGGATCGATCTGACCCACAATATGAAATTTCACTGGATGCCCTGCATCGTTTGGAGAACACCACCGATTCACGGGGAAGAAATTTGGTCATCTATAAGATACACCAACCTGAGCCGGTGACGATCACAGAGACCGAGGCTGGCGGTATACAGAGCATCCCAGGAAGCAAACCGCGCCAGGCGGGCGACCGGATGGCTGCATCCTATGTCAATTTTTATATGTGCAACGGGGGAGCGATTGTACCGACTTTTGGCGATCCACATGACCAGGAGGCATTGGATACACTGCAGAGGTTAATGCCAAACCGCCAGGTTATAGGCGTAGATGCACGTGAGATCCTGTTAGGAGGCGGTAATATTCACTGCATTACACAGCAACAGCCAGCATCGTAAAGCAATCAACTATCAGCTATCAGCTTTGAGCCAAACATGGAATGAGAAAATGCAATACACAGATAGATAATAAGCAATCAGCAAATAGTTATTATCTTTTAGTCAAATTTCTAATAAAAAATCCAACATGCAGGTAATTGCAGTCTATCAACGATAAATTCTATCCGAGCTGAATAAGCTATTTTTTCAGTCCGATAGCTTGATATAGTCTATCTTTATCCAGATGCTCTTCCAACAGAGATTGGAACTGTTTTAACTTGGTAGATTGACCGAGGCGGGTTTTTCCGAAGAATTTTTCGATTTGCTCGATAGTTTCCATCGTATTGGTGCGCACCAACAGGACCGAAATGCCAAATTCCTCGGCCTGTTTGATGACCAGAGGACTCGGGCGTAGG
>JBGPBQ010000084.1:0-14038 GCA_041481345.1 Anaerolineae bacterium | reverse complement strand
CCAGGACAACACTTCTTGGTAGTCCTTTTTCCTCAAGCACTTCATTAAAAGCCAACATGAACTCGTTTTTCATTCCTTGATTATCTCCGTACAGATAAGCCTACAGGATTGTCCTTATACGCAAGAAAAGTGGGAGCTGCCCACTTTTCCACATCGCCACAATCTAAATACCTCTACTACGATGATTTTAACACGGAAGTGACTGGATTGCAAGGCTATATATTCTAATTAAAAAAATATTCATACAATCCTCATAGATTCCATATAGACTTTGCGCGTTTTAGGGTTTGTTGCCATACATTGCCTTCTTTATATGGGCACGGATATGGATCTTCCCATGATATTCCCATCATAGCTGAGGTTGTGGCTAAGCTGCAAGCTTTACCAGCATTTAAATCATAACCACCTTCTAGGAATAAGCCAATCCTTCCCTCACAATTTGTATCTGCCCAGGCGGATAATTTCTGGATCAAATTACCATAGCAACTTGCGGTTAAGAGCAGCTGACCGAGCGGATCTAGCCAGTGTGTATCAAATCCGTAGCTTACCAGGATCATCTGGGGGTTTCGCTGATCGAGAATGGGCAAAATGAGCTCATCCATGAATGTGTTGAAAGCGATATCCCCGGAGCCTGCTGGAAGGGGAAAATTTACAGTCCAACCTTCTCCATCTCCTTCTCCAACTTGCTCAAGTTGACCGGTACCTGGGTAGAATGGTGATTGGTGTGTGGAAACATAAAGCACATCATTTCTTCGCCAAAATATATCCTGGGTGCCGTTTCCATGGTGCAGATCCAGATCGATGATCGCTAATTTTTGGATGTGGTAGCTCCGGATTAAATATTCGGCGGTAATCGCGATATTGTTCAACAAGCAAAAACCCATACCCTGACCGTGTGTAGCATGGTGCCCAGGCGGACGGGTTAGCGCAAAGCCTCGCCTTGCCTTTCTTTCCCAAATGAAAGATGCCACCGCAGCCGCTCCGCCAGCAGCTCGATGGGCAAGCTCCCATGAAGCAGCAGTTGTGTAAGTATCCATATCCAGGTATCCGGACCTTCTGCAGGTCATTTCTAAAAGATTTAAGTACGCTGGAAAATGAATAAATTCGAGGATTTCGCTTGGAATATCTACTGGTACTAGTTTTTGGTAAGGGTCCCATAAACTGGCCATTTTTAATGCATATCGTATCGCCTCGACCCGTTCAGGGCGTTCCGGATGCCCTTGCGCAAAATGATTTTCATGTCCATCGGGATAAAAATATACGATCTCTTCCATACTCATCCAATCCTGCTGCCGAATATGTACGGGTAGTTGGGTTTAGGAATATAAATGCCAGATTTCCATTGCCCCTGGGGTTCGATTTGCCCAGGCATAATATGGAATGAAAAGTACTTCAATCATATTTCTTTTTGTTTCATACTCAATCGAGTTTATCGGAAGGTATAATTCCGCCTCCATGGATGGATCAATACTGCGGTTTTGGGCGACGCAACGCAATTGTATAATCCCTCCAAGGAGATTTGGTTGAAATTCGACCATCAGTTGAGACGCCGTATTAATAACGATCTCTGATAAATTGACTTCCGGGTTATCTGCTTCTTCCATGCAATATACCAACGGTCCTCTGGTAATTGTAGTACGCCCGGTATTCTCTTCCACAAGCGGGTGGCTCATGATGTATCTCACATCCATCGGAAAATCGATGCTTATCATGTCACCAATTTGCCATCTTCGGTGAATTTCGAGGTACGAACCTGATCCGGCGGTATGCATAAAATTCTCGCCATTTATCTTTATCGCAGCTCGTTGGTCTGCTAACCAGCCGGGTATTCGCAGGAATAGACTGAATTCTTCGTCTTCGTTGGGCTCATTGGTGAGATGGTTGGAAATCAAATTTGTTATCCGCAGGGTTAAATAACCATCCCATGGATATCTCGTTGATTGGATTAATTCCACCTTCTGACCGGTGCGTAGATCAAAACTAGCCCATGAGCTTGCATAAAGATGCAGCCAGATCCCTTCATCTGATACGCTATACATGTAACCTTGGAATTCTGCAATAGCCCGACTTATATTGGGTGGGCAGCAGGCACAATCGAACCACTTCTGCCGTCTGTGATTACCATCAGATTTTAATGGATTGGTATAAAAATATTCTTTCCCATCTAGTGATATGCCGGGAAGTACTGCGTTGTAGTAGGTCCATTCCAATAAATCCGAATATCGGGCATCTCCATTGATCTGCAGCATTCGCCAATTCCACATGAGGCTCGCAATAGCCGCACAGGTTTCTGCATATGCTCTGGCATTGGGCAGCTCATATGGATTCCCGAAAGCTTCTCCATCATGCCTCGCCCCCAGACCACCCGTGATATACATCTGTTGACGCACCATGTTTGTCCACAACCGCTCAAGGGTGGTTTTTAATTGTGGTTCGCCGGTCTCAAGGAGTAAATCTGTTGCACCTGAACATAGATATAATGCTCTAACTGCGTGACCAGCCAGGTATTCTAACTGACGGAACGGAACATGGTCAATATAATACTCCCGCCCACCGAGGAATTGATGCCCACGGCGATCGATAAAAGTAGCGGCAAGCTTGAGATATTCTATTTCGCTTGTCGTCCTATATAGCTCGATTAGAGCCATTTCTATCTCTGGATGACCACTCGTACCAATCTGTGATGCCGGACCAAATTCGGAGTTAATGTGGTCCGCTAATTGAAGGGCAACATTCAACAATCGGCTCCCACCCGTTGCCCTGTAGTGAGCAATCGCAGCCTGGATCAGATGACCCGCACAATATAGCTCATGTTTTTCTTGCAAATTTGTCCATCGTTCAATGGATCTTTCCATTGAAAAGTAAGTGTTAATGTATCCATTTTTATCTTGCGCTTTGCTTATCAACGTGATGACCTGGTCTACCATTTGCTGTAGTTGCTCATTGTTGGTGTAAATCATCGTCCATGCTGCAGCCTCGAGCCATTTATAGACATCGGAATCATTAAATACATAACCCTGGTATGGTCGATCACTCTCTCCAAATACTCGCCGAAAGTTATCCAACCTGCCGGTTGCTTCTAGGAGTAGATATTGGGTATTTAAGGTTTCAGTCTGAACAATCTGGACTCTTGATTGCCAGAATCCCTTTTCCAATGAAATACAGTTTATCGGAACAGGTCTTAAAAGTGAATGTGGGCTGTGGCTTGTATCAACTATCACAGCCCTGTTGCTAGCGAAGATATTCATTTTGTCTATGCGAACTCTATGTAATCTGTCGTTACTTTTGACAGATCAGAATAATACCCACGATATTCTTCAGGCAGTAATATCGCAAGTTGGTACATAATTTCATCTACCATTTTTCTGCGCATTTCTCGATCTACTCTGCTATTTGGGAATGATAATTTAAATACCTTTCCCACTCGAATGTGGAAATTAGTCCGTTTTAAGCGGTTAATATTATCCTGAAATTTTTCACTTCCGTAATACACCATAGGCAAAATCGGCGTATTGCTTCGGTGCACCAACATGACAATTCCAGGTAGTCCACGTCCCAATTTACCATTCCCGCTGCGCGTACCTTCAGGGGTAATGGCAAGAATTTTGCCTTCTTCCAAGGCATCTAGCGCCTTTCGGAATGCAGTCGCATCCACTTCACCCCGTTGAATTGGAATTGCGCCCCACAGATCAAAAAGGTAACCCATCACCGGGTTATCCCAGGTCTCGGCTTTGGCAAACGCAGTCACTTTGCGTGGTTGGAGGTGTGTGAAGACCAGGGGTACCTCCATAAAATTGATGTGATTGCAGGCAAGAATCAGTGGTCCTTTTTCAGGAACATTGATTAATTGGCTGTCATCAACCTCGCACAATATTCGTGTCAGGCCTTTAACTGAATACGTGATGACCGAATATACTAGATTCATGCATTGATGCTTCCGGTTAATATTTCAATCGGCTGTTTAATGATTTCCAACCATAATTCCTTCCCGGCTTTGCAGATCGTTTCTCCATCTGCGTGTGCCGGTAGGCTCCCATCCAGTGCGGTTACATGAACTTTAGCGGCTCGCGCAGTTTTTATCTGTGGCTGAGTCCCTTGAGTGCCTTTCATAAACCTGGGAATCATGGTGAGAATGCCAATCCTGCTTAATTGACCAGCGATACACAGGTCTAACATCCCGTCATCTGTTTTGGCTTCAGGTGCCATCATAAAACCACCACCCATCCTCCTTCCATTCATAATGGAAACCATAAGCGAAGGTTGGGTGATCACTTTATCGTCATACTCAATCTTTACCAACGGGGCGTTAAAAAACAAAAAAATCGTCCGCAGCGCGGCTACCACGTAATTCATGAATCCATGCAGATGGGTGAGCTTCAATGCTTCAAAACCTACCACCGCATCAAATCCAATCCCCACTCCATTCCCAAAATACCTTCCTTGGGGATAATCGCCTCCGGTGATATATCCTACATCCATAAAATGATGCTTCCCTTGCTGGATTACCTGAAAACCTGGCAGCAAACCGGACGGAATGCCAAAACCATATGCAAAGTCGTTACCCCGCCCGATACCAATGATCCCCATTTTAGAACTTCGATACCCCAGGTTCCACGCCTGCATCAAGCCATTCAAAACCTCATTGGAGGTCCCATCACCTCCTACTGCCACCACAGTTTCATATCCATCACTGGCTGCCCCTTTCGCCAGACCAATGGCATGCCCGGCATATTCCGTGCTGACAATATCGCAGTCTACTGAATTTTCGATAGCTAAACGGTTTATCTCCGGAAACGCAAGCTTTCCAGACCCCAGTCCGGCGATCGGATTTATAATAAATTTTATTTTTTTAACCATTATGGGCATAACTCCGGAAGATTTTTATAGTCGAATAATTGAATTGGGCTATTGGCAATCTGCTCGATCTTCCCGGTGATTTGATAACAGGTATCCAGCTGAGCGTCCGACCATACCAGGTCATAGGTTACCCAATAAAATGACCCAGGTTTTTTATCAAAGATCACCATGAAAGCATTCGGCTTTTCAACGGTTTTGATCACAGTCCCCTTGACACATAATGTCTGTCCGACGTCTGCCAACGTGATGGTAAGTGCATCACGGCACACTGACAAGACTGAAGTGGGAGAGGAAGTGATTGTCGCAGGCGAAATAGTCGGCGATGCGACGATCCTCATGGTTGGTGTAAGGGTAGGCTGAATAGTCGCACTTTTTAAAGGTGTGCTGCTTGGTTGCGGTAGAGTAGCAGTTGGAAGTACTTCGGATGAAATCACCGGTTGTGTGGAAGTGGCTTCTGCATGGACTAAAAGTGCCAAGTTATGTTCCAAAATCGGCCGGCCAGGTCCCGCTAACAAAAACCAAATCAACACAATGATAAATAATGACAATAATATTCCAAATAAAATTGCGAGGTTTATTCTCTGGAAGATACTTTTCTTTGCAGGCGAAGTATCGCTGGTCAGAACCATATCAGACCGCAGGGATGTGATTAAGTTTTCCGCACTTAATTTCTCCTGTTTCTTCGCCGCTTCTACCTCTTTGAAATAATCAACAGGTTTACTATCATCCTGTTCAAATGTCTTTTTTGACATTGGTCACTTCTTAATTGATATAAGTGGAGTGGGCTTAAGTATAGCATTAATATCCCTCGGAGCAAAAAATGCCTGCGGGTGGAAACACCCGCAGGCATCGACTTTATGCAGCTCCTATCTTTACCCGAATAACATTACGGGATAGAGAAGAAGTTAGTTTTTATTGATCAACGGTAGCAAGATGACCTTCGGGAGAACATCCACAAACTTAGTGAAGGTAGTGCATCCTGCTTCATTACAAGCTTTCAAGGAGACTGTGAATCTGCCAAATGTTGCGTACAGATGAGACATTGGATCCCAAGTGCCCACAGCCGGTGCCGTTCCATCTCCAAAGTTCCACTCGAATGTTGTAGACGGTGGGATTCCTGCAATAGTGGTATTCGTAAATATTGTTGGTTCACCAACCATAGCAGTGGTCCAAGTGAACGAGGCTTCTGGCAACACATACGCTTCGACAATGTGCATAACCACTGTTACGTTTTGGACCCCAGCCACAGAATCATTGCTAAGGACGCGTAATGTAGCTGTGTAAGTACCCAGTGGTAATGGCACTGTATCGCTCATCGCAGTCAGATATACACCAACTTCCATAGAGCTGTTCGGAACTAACGTCCCTGAGATAGGAATTTCCCATACCCAGGGTACATCCGTTGGGACAGGTGACCATGGGGGTTCAGCCGCGCGGTAGATATTTTCTGCATGCCATGTGAAGGTAGGTCCTTCCATTCCACCTACATTCCAGATTTCTCCACCTGTTATCGAGTCGGTGGTGTAGTTGGCATTCATCGCCTGGAGTGCAAACGGAATCGGATCATTGACATCTTCCCATGCACCACCCGGCCATGCATTGAAGTCGTACCGGTAGACTGTGTTGCTTGAATCCCAGTAACCAGCGCCACTCTGGTCGCCACCAATTGCATATAGATATTGGCTGGTTGCAGCAATGGGGAAGTCAGCTCTTGCAGGTGTGAAGGCGGGCCCTTCCTCCCAGACATTACCCTCGATATCGTAACGCAGGGTCATGTTCGAGTTCGTGCCCGGTGACTGGTAAGACCACCAGCCGCCTACCACGAACACATACTGTCCGAGTTGTACGAAGCCCATGTTACCGATACCAATTGGCATCGTCGCTCCGGTCCCATACCATGTATCCGTGGCAATATCGTAGATATTGACTTGATCTGAAACACCACTCCCAGGATAGTAGTCATCATCACCGCCGATCAGGTAGATCTTGCCATTCCAACCTGCCATGGCAGCACCTTCAGCTGAGCGTGGTAAGGCAGCGCCTGTGCCCCAGGTATTGGACGCAATATCGTAGATATTGAATTGCATCGCACCATACCCGCCACTGGTGGCGTAAATCTTTCCTTCAAAACAAACACCAGATGGATTTTCCATGGTTGTCGACGATATTGAAGCCAGATCGGTCCAGGTATTGGTATTCGCATCAAAGCGGCGTACGTCGTAAACGAGAGCCCCATTTGAGACACCCGCAATGATGTAGAAGGAATTGAAGTCACCCGGGCATTGGGCCTGAGCGTAACGAACAATTCCCTCTGGATACGGAGTAGCATTAACCCATGCATTCGGACTATTGGGATCAATCAGTGGTGTGCCAAAGGTTGATGGTAGACTGAGCACAGATGTTGTCCCTGGATTTGCTATTGCGGGTAATGGAGCTGAGGCGGGAACAGCATTGACCGAGCCAGGGCTGTATCCTCCGTCCTTTTCACGGATCTCCCAGTTAAGGTCTTTTGCCCCGATGCTGCCGATTACAAAACCGCCTGTCGTATACTCCTGTGTGCCAGTGACCACATATGCCTCGATCACTGTTGGATCGACCTTTATACAAGCCCGGTCTGGCACCAGCTTAACGTCATGTGTCGTGGTTTCACCCGGTAGAATTTCAAGCGAAACATCTTGGGTTATGTATCCAGCTGTGCTGTAGCTGACGTCATACGTGCCCTGCTCTAGCCAGACATGGTAGTAACCAACATCATTGGTCACTGTCTGTGTGATTGGGACACCATCCGGGATTGAGACTGCAACTTCCTGCAGGACTTCACCAGTGCAGAGGTCTGTCACTGTGCCATCCAATTTACCCCAGGTGGCAGGTGCGTTAACCGTCATCACAACTGGAACATCCAGAGAGGGAGTGCCTTTAACCTGCAATGTTGCCAGGTAGTCACCGGGTTGCTTTATTCCAGCTGCTACGGTCGCAGAGAATGTAAGGGTTACATCCATGCTACCTGCAGCGGGCACCGTGCCAGAGATTGGTGTTTCGGCCAGCCATGGTACATCCTGCGAGCCGCATCCACCACTCCAGCCAATGGCATTCCTGAACAGCTGCTTATCATTATCACCGGCCAGGTAGCCATAGACATTCACACCGAGGTAGACTGCCTTACCATCGCCCACTTCCTGGTAGGTCACAGCCCGGTCGTGCATACTCCCAGCCCCAGCTGCAAGCAGGTTCGGGTAGCTAGGATCAGTTACCCAACCAATCGCATTATAGCCTGGCCAGTCATATGCCCAGAAGCCTAAACCTGTCCATGATGATGGTAAACCATCCATTAATGGATGTGAATCATCCATTACCTGGATATTGACCGGAGTTCCTGCGGATACACCTTCCCAGGCGTCTGGGAACCACTGCGGCCAGTCACCCATTTCAACATAACCATACCCAAGTGCTAACCAGTTAGCTATATCCGACGCGGGGAGGTTATACGCAGCGTAATGGTCAATCAACACATTCGCTCCAGCATCGATGGCTTCTTGTACTGAATACACATCCACCCATGGGAACCCGAGCTCGTCTAAGGTGTTGTGCAGCTCTTGTGATTCAATCGGATCTGTTCCGACAGTTAAGGCCACCATACATCCGCTGGCTTGTGTCTTCGACGACTGAGGGGTTAATGCCTGTACTTCAACACTATCCCCACTACGCGGAGTATCACTCACTTGCGGGGTGGTCGGAGTTCCAAGAGGCGGCATCTCTACAGGTTTCTCTCTCAACTCAAAATCATATGGGAAGGTTTGGCGGTTGAGAATCTCTGCAGGCAAAGTGCCAACCGTATTCCAATCCAATGTAATTTTGGCGGGAGAGGGGATAAACGCGATCGCAGCCTGTAGGGCAAAATCCTGTTGGGTGCTCTCACCAGATACGATATCTACTACTGCAGTCTTATCTGCATAATCTTTCATGGTTGCAGTGACTGTATACGTCCCTTCATCCAGGAACATCTCATAGTAGCCGATATCGTTGGTTGTAGTATTGGTGCCATCACTTGCAGTTACGGTCGCACCCACCAGTGGGAATGTATTGTCGAAATCGGTCACATAACCGAACAAGGTTCCACGTGGGGTCAGTTCGAAGTCCACTGTAGTAAGCTGATCAGTGATGACCTCGACACCAGATATGGAAGCGGATTCGTATTGAGGGTGTGAAGCTGTGACATCAAAAGTGCCGGGTGCGACTGTCATCGTGTAATAACCTGTCGCGCTTGTTTCTGCCGACCAGGCAAAACCTTGTGAATGCACCGCATTCACGGTCGCTCCCTCGATTGGATCGCCGGTAACGGCATTCCTGACGGTTCCATCCATTTGTCCAGATCCGCCCAACGCAATGGCGAGTTGTACAGCACCGAGTGCGTCGATTGTGCCGTAGCCCCAATCGTTATTCGGTCCAACGCTGTAATCACCACCACAGTTCGAGCCGTTCTGCCCCGTAAGTGGAACCGCTGTCTCGTGGATGATATCGATGGTTTGTTGTACCTGCCCGCGTAATGCTGGGCTCGCCGACCAGATCAGGCTGATCAACGCTGTGGAGTGTGGACCCGCCATAGAGGTTCCAGACCAGTACTCATAATTTCCACCAGGCAGCGATGAACGAATATTATTTCCAGGAGCCATTATATCCGGGAAGTAGTTTCCATCCAGGACGGATGGCCCGCGGCTGGAGAAGTACGTGATCACGCCAGGATATGTCTGCCCCTGGTGATCGACCGATCCGGTGGTTAATACTTCCTGGTAATCTCCAGGGCTGCGCAGCGTCGTGCATGCTGTCCCCTCATTCCCTGCGGATACTTCAACCAGGACACCTGATGCCTGTAAGTTATCAATCACTTCCCGGAAGGCGTTAACACCACCACCCCAGTAACCCCAGGAGTTATTTACAGAGTCAGGAGCCTTATCAACTCTTGGGTTCGCACCATTTGAATCCCAGGGCGCCAGGTTCCACTGGAAGCAGATGATGAAGTGTGCATCATCACCACTACCACCCACCATGTTCTTGCAGGAGATAAGCTTGGCTTCAGGGGCTACACCAATCTGGTTGCCCGCGTAGTCATCTCCTACCATGGTACCGGCGGTATGCGTTCCATGACCATAATCGTCATAAGGAGTGGCATAGGATCCAAAGGCATCCCACCAGTTATAGTTATGGTCCCAATTGGTGCAAGCCGGTGGATCAACGCAGCCTCGATAGTGAGGGGCAATTGCTGGGTGGGTATTATCCAGGCCGGTATCATCATCTGCAACCACCATGCCTGCACCCTTGATCCCCATCGCCCACACATCATCGACATTAATGAAGCTCAAGTTCGGTTCAACGCCTTGTGGCGCTGCCGTGCTCGGCTGAGGATTGATAGGTTTGTCCAATTGGTATTTGTGATTAGTGCTGAGGGTAGCTACATCTGTGCGAGACCCAAGCGTCTGAGCCAGATCGAGGGTGCCGTTCTTAACCCAGATCGCGTTCACGATATAAAAAGACTGATAATCGACGCCCTGTTTGTCCAGGTATGCGCGAAGATCAGTCTGGGTCCGGCCGGCTGTAGCAACCAGCTTATCGAACACATATTGGCCCTTTTCGATCTTTGTCTGAAGCTGGCTGGCGCCGCTTACATCAGCTTGCTCTTTCATCATGACGATGAAATCAGCTGGTCCTGCTTTAAGCTGATCCAGCAATCCGGCTTCAAATTTCGTAGTGGGATTATCTTGAGCTAATGCACCATCTTTAATGGCAAACCCCAAAGCCATCCCAGCTAACAAAAGGATCGAGAAGGCTATCTGAATATATTTACGTGACATGTGCATTTACCTCCATATATTTACTAAGGATTTTTGTGAACAATGTAAATTACAGTGCGGTTTCTTTTCTTCGTGAGCCCCTTAAATCCCCTTGGCTTCAATTGGTGTACACCTCCTTCCTATCCATTACCACGAATATATTATTTTTTTGAATGATCGTAGAATCAGATGATAGCAATCAAATCAAGGTGTTCTATTTATCGGCTGATCTGGAAAGATTAGAATTCGGTAGGCACATATCTCTTAGGATAAAAATAACTTTGCTACATGCTCTTATTGAATGAAGTACTAATGGAATCCTAAGCTAATATTTATTAAAGGTTAATCATAACACAGAATAGTATAGTAGATAATTAATTCATCAGGATATTTGCAATTAAGTTTTCAGGATAAAGAGCAAACTTCAATAGATTTAGCATCTTCTTTACCATCTCTACTGCTATCCAAAATTCCTTTTCATAATTTTTCTTCATGGGTAATTTTAAATTCATCTTTTCTGTATCCTTGAAATAAAGTAAAAATAGAATAATCGTGCAATAACCCTAGACCGAAGGCTTGTAGAATCCAGATTTTCATTTTTTGGAAAAAATGTTCTCCAAGTCAATTTATATTCAGAAAATTTTGATTTTGTATAAGTGAAAGGATGCAAGATTAGTACCCTTATTCATTTAGGTTGATTATTCATTTGGGTATACAGTTTCGTCATAATTTCTATACTTATTACTGAATATTATTGATAGACCATAATTATCGACAGCGGAGATTTACATTCGTTACCACCGAATGAGATTAAAATTGCCTCCTGATGCACCAAGCTGGGGCTATGAAGAACACTTTGTTCGATAGGCGAAAGCTAACAAATATTGCCGCAATATCTCCGGATTTTTCGTCCACCTCAGTTACCTGAAATCAGCGATTGAAAATTTAGATCAGGTCCCCCCAATAGATTCATAAGTTTAAAATAATAGAGCGGGTGATGGGACTCGAACCCACGAATGGTAGCTTGGGAAGCTACTGCCTTACCACTTGGCTACACCCGCAAATGCGTTGCTGATTATAGTCAGCCCATAAACAGATGTCAAGTAATGGTTAACCATAGTGTTATAATTTTGAAGCTATGCCAAATCCTGAGAATAATGAGCTGAGTGAACGCGAGCTGGGAATTTTAAAGCTCGTTGCCACAGGTGCGAGTAATAAAGAGATCGCTCAAAAATTATTTATCAGCTCGAATACCGTTAAAGTTCACTTACGGAACATATTTACCAAAATCGGGGTCACCTCCCGAACCGAAGCTGCCATGTACGCTGTCCGCACTGGTCTGGTCGTGCATGCCCCAAGTCAGGTTATACCGGAAGAATCAGATGAAATTAAACCGGTTCTGAGTGAGGAAAATCCCCAGGCTAATCCATTGCCAATCACCGGAGAAGCGCTTCAACCACCGCCGAAAAATGCAGCGAGGTTTGCGCCATACATCCTTATCGCAGGCTTGCTCGGCCTGATATTTCTTGGGTTAAAGTTAAGTCCTGGTTTAGCGTTATTTAGTGCCATAACCCCTACACCCCTACCTCCAAAGATCACTCCCACCCCGAAACCTCACTGGAATACATTAGCAAGCCTCCCAGCTGCCAGGAGCGATCCAGCAGTCGTACCCTATGCGGATGAAATCTACGCTATAGGCGGATTAAGCTCTCAGGGTGTATCTGCTGCAGTTGAACGTTTTGATCCACAAACCAATGCCTGGACCTCTCTCCATTCAAAACCTTTACCGGTTTTTAATGCCCAGGCAGCTGTGGTCAATGGGTTGATCTATATCCCTGGCGGTCGATTATCACCCGACAATTTGCAGCCCACCGACGTCTTGGAAGTTTACGATACCAACACCGATCAGTGGCATAGAGCTTCTTCGTTGCCACTTCCGCTGAGCGCCTACGGATTGGTCGCTTATGATGGTTATCTGTATCTCTTCGGAGGCTGGGATGGTCAGAACTACCTTAACAGGGTATTTATATATAACCCGGTAAATGATACCTGGCAGGAACGGACCCCCATGCCCACTGCCAGGGGATTTTGCGGAGTAGTCGAAGCTGGAGGCAGGATTTATGTCATTGGTGGAATGAACGAGAATCAAGCTGTAGATGCTAATGAGATATATTCCCCAGCGCGTGACAATAACACTAACAATCCCTGGGCAAGCGGATACCCTATTCCTGAAAGTCGCACATGGATCAGGGCAGCAAATATAGCCGACACGATCTACGTATTTGGGGGTGAAGATCAAAACTCCAATCGGGTCGGATTGATTTATTTCCCCCAGACGAACGTATGGCAGTCCTTGGAAACCTCACCTTATCCATTGGGTAAGGATTTTGGAATGACCTCGATTGGTACTAACCTCTTCTTCATCGGTGGGATGTTTGACTCGCTCTATACTGACCAAAACCTGACCTATCAGGCGATTATTACTCTTTCGATCCCCATAATTATCAGGTAAATTTTTATTTTTTTACCAAAGAAGTATCGATTACGAGTGCACCATCAACCAGGTGAGTGTGATATTTACTTAACCATTGTGCTTCCTGAAATGCCCGGTTTGAACCTTCCCAATTAGAGTAATCATCCACCTGGATAATCACACTCGGTTTGAGGCGGGATTGCAGATAGTTATAGACAGCTTTGGAGCTTTCGTACCAGTCACAATCAATGTGAACCAGGTCGAATTTTCTGCTATCCATCAATTTAGGTAAAGTTTTCTCATATTCTCCTTGTATGATCTCAATTTGATTGGCTGAGCACACTTGGTGTAATTCCTCTAGAATTACATCTAAAAGATTGGTGATATTTCCGTAGTAATCCTTCCCCTCTTTATTAATTATTACATCGTATCGACTTAATGCCCTTTCGCCATCTTCTTCTGTTGGTGCAGGGATTCTGCCAAAAATATCATATAGCGTTATCTGACCATGATATTTGTTTACCAACCAGGCTAACACAGTTGCACTGCCGCCTCGCCCCACGCCAAATTCAGCTACATGCATAGGCTGACTGGCTTGTTCCTGCAGATTAATAAAATTACTCGCCAGACTGTATAAAGTGGAATAACTTAAATAAGTCCGTTTGGAATTTTTAAGCTTCCAGGTCAGGATCATAAGCCTGATATCTATCAGTCCTAAATTAATAAATGACATCAAATTTTCTTGTGCAGACATCCAGCATTCTCTCTAGACAAGGCAAGGGAGACCATTCTGGTCTCCCTTGCAATAAAACTATGGAAAGTAGTTATATTACGGGATTGCTTGGCTATTGTAGTCTTCGGAGACGAAGACACCTGCTGAAGT
>JBGPBQ010000083.1:0-14124 GCA_041481345.1 Anaerolineae bacterium | reverse complement strand
CGAGGGAACCTCGATCGAGGGGGCAGTGGTCAGGGTGACCCAATCAAGGGTCTTGGCGACGGGTAAGCCTTCTTTCACGGTCACATCCGCTTTTTCAATGCGCAGCGGCCAGTACAGACCAGTGTAAGGATCGGCCATTAAACCACCATCCTGCGTGGCGCCCTGGGGCATGGCATCATAGATCCAGTTGCTGCCCGCGAGGGGGTTCCACGGCTCAACCAGGATACCGGGTTGGGCGATCTTAACTGTGCCACCCTCCTGGCCAGCCAGGCGGATGGTATACGGATAGACCTGGGCACCAGCCACACCACCAGCCAGGTCATAAGAAACCGTCAAATCTGACCGCTGAGGGGAGAAGCTGATCTGGTCGATCAGCCACAATCGGACGGAGTCCTGCAGAGCCAGTGTCAGACATGTATTCCACAGGGTCTTGCGCTCGTCCATGGTCGCAAAGTTATTGGTCCACAGCTTGTCAGCACAGCCTGTATTGTCAGCATTGTGAAATTCGGGTACGTTCACATAAGCCTGCCACAGCGGTGAGGCTGAGCCAAGCGGTGTGTAGTAATAACCAAAGTTGGAGCTGTCATCACGACTGATCACCGTGCTGATCCAGCCGCCGGTGTAGAAGTGCATCTTACCTTCGGTTGGGTCAGACTGGTTCCAGATGGGGGAGGCTTCACTACGGGTATGGTACTGGCGGTCGCAGGTGAACCCGATGGTCTCCAGCTGGTTACAGACGTAATCACCAATCAGCTTGCGTTTATCTTCGGTGCGGATGATGGCGATAATGGTCACAGGGGCTCCATTGAACTGCCACTTACCATCCGAACCCAGCGTGGCGCCCAAGGTATTCATCTCAGCATCGATCACAGTCTTGGCCCCATCTGGGTTATAAGCATACTTGACTTCGAGGGCACGGATGGTGTCGATGTAGCGGGCATAGTCCGCAAAGAAGGAGCTGGTGGGGACCCACTTGGGTACGGCCAGACCGCCGAAGATCTCCTGGACAATATAGTTGCGGTCAACCAGCATGTTCATCGCTTCGCGAATCTTGGGATCGCTGAAGGGATTTAGCCGCCCGTCCTTGAAGGTTGGGCCGGCTGGGTTGAAGGTGATCTCGTTGAAGGAACCAACCGCGTTGGTGTAAGACAGCTTGGGGTCGGCCTTAACGGCGGTAAAAACAGCCTGGTCGGCGACCGAGTAGGCATAGATGTCTATATCACCAGCCTGGATCTGCTTGACTGCCGCGGAAGCATCGTTCTGCTCGCTGAAGACTAGCTGATCCACCCAGGCACCCTTGCGGGTCGAGGGGGCAGGTGTGGCGGTCGGCTGAGGGGCGGTAGTGACCTCAACGATCTGAGTCTCTTTAACAACCGCTGTTTCCTTGACAACCGATGTTTCCTTGACGACCTGGGTAACGACCGTTGTGGCCGGTGCGCAGGCTGCCAAGACCATGCTGAAAGCTATCAGCAGGCTTACAACCGTAAACAATTTCTTTAACATATTTCTCCTCCGAACAAATAGTTTGATTGGTTTTTAAAGATTTTTACAAGTTTCTTTAAATTAAATACGTCGAATATCCGGTACTCACCTCCTCTCATATATATAGCTACCATAAAAAACACTCCAGACGTCAACAAAATATACCTGTAAACAGCTATTCGGTCAAGTATCATTAAGAACAGCCACTGCCATAATCCAGCCGCTCCAGGTCCCATAAGGGCGTGTCGACCGCTGACGCTGACGTGTAGTTACATAAGTCTGGCCGGGCAACTGACACAGAATAGTGTAGATACAAAGGCAATGCCGGCAACTCGGCTGAAAATATCTCCTGCGCCTGCAAATGCTCCGGTTGATGCTGAGGAGCATCAGACAACGAGAAGAGAGCATTCTCACAGGCTGAATCATATTGCGGGTCGGTGTATCCACTGGCGTTCATACCGCCCCAACCCTTGGGGAATTCTGGGTACGAGCCGGTAATCTCACTGGTCAGGTACAAATTGCAAGCCGGCTCAAATGAACCCGCCCAGGCGAACTGTGCCAGATCGAATTTACGTCCAAAGACAGGGCCATCCGGCCCTGGTGCCAGGAACTCTTGGGGTGGTTTGGCGACGATCTTCGTACGAATTCCGCACTGCCCCAGCATTTTCTGAATGACTAGGGCATCTGCTTGCGGCCGGGCATCTGAGGAAACCAGATACTCGACCTCAAATGCAGTGCCGTCCGGTACTCCCGCCACGCCCTGGGCAGTGCGCGGCGTTGCGGGGTCATTATCGGTATCCTGCCAGCCCACTGATTCGAGCAAGGCAGCGGCTTTCTGGAGATCCAACTTGTAATGCACGACTTGCGCGTTATACAAGGGATTTGAAGGCGGCACATATGAATCAATCAGTAGCTGGGTATTCAAGACCTGGTCTGCAACCAATGCTTCCCGGTCAATACACATGGCAACTACCTGACGCACTTCTTTAAGATCAAAAAACTTTATTCGCTGACTGTCAAGCGAATTAATCCCAAAGGTAAGCTGCTCCCAGCCGGCATCGTTCTGATAATATGCCTGAGCTTGATTGGAATTGAGCAATTCTGATAGACGAGGTGTTTGGGGCTCGAACATAGCAGTCTGATCGATCAAATCACATTCTCCTGCCAGGAGGGCATCCAGCGCTTCGTTAGTGGAACCCACGAACCGGAATACCAAATTATCAAAGCGAGGCAAATTTTCTCCAGCACGGAAATAGAGCGGATTTTTATGCAGTGAAATATGGTCGCCTGAAACCCATTGATCAATGACATACGCTCCCCAACCGATGGGCTTGCGTACTGATACATCAGATGTCCGTAGCTCATCAACCGCATAGGTATGCCAGGCATGTTGGGGAAGAGGTGTGTAGAATTTATTACGATAAATTCCATCCTGGT
The DNA here is from genome assembly GCA_041481345.1 of Anaerolineae bacterium. GTDB lineage: Bacteria > Chloroflexota > Anaerolineae > Anaerolineales > UBA4823 > FEB-25. The sequence goes on along the minus strand of JBGPBQ010000083.1, from coordinate 11,205 downwards.
AGCCAGGTATGCCAATCCACTGGGTTGAAGTATCGTCTGAGGCCTTATAGGACTGTGTGCGGATGATAAGCTCAGCTTGTGCGGATGGATAAAGACTGCGTGCAATCTCGTAGGAATAGACTGAGTCGGCGGAAGTTAGTGGGGCGCCATCAGACCACTCTATCCCAGGTAATAATTTAAAATCTAAGACTAATTGGTCCATTGTGACGGGTTGATCACCTGAATAACTTAGTGTACAGGTAAGCTCTGTGCAACCACTCGGACGGTAGGCGACACCTGTCTCCAGATTGACAGGGTTTCCAGAACTATCTACGATCAAGTCACCGGCGTTCACCTGGACCGGTTGCAAACGGGCATCGCCATCGATCAAAGAAGGCAATTTCTCCAAAATTACCGCGTGTTCGGAGTAATTTTGTATATCCACAGGCCCATCATAGACTGCAGCCAGGATATCTTGAGCAGCGGTCGAGGTAGCATCGTAATAAAACAAAGAGGTTGGCTCACGCCCAAGGCATATGGTCAATAACCGTGTGGGAGCCGGTAATACAGTGGGTGTTGGAGTTAATCCAACGACACCAACAGTCGGCTGCCCGGTAGGAGATATCGGCGGTGTGGGGAGACTGAGTGTGGAAGGAGCTGGTTTTTGGCTGCAGGATACCAACCCTACCAACAGGAATACCGCCAGTATGTTGTTAAAGTGCATACGCCTATAGACGAGCTTGAACACTGGCGTGGATCGATTGTGCAAAGAACCAGGAACATAGAGATTGTGACCACTCGTTGGTGCTGTGAATGGGATAATCGTTGAATTGAGGTCTGGGGATCAGAAAAGATAAGTCGTGCTTCCTATGCTGAACAATGGCTGCCTGGGATAATAGTTGTGCCCGACCATTCGCCGGGGGTTTGTGCTGAGCAGCCCAGTTTTTAAGTATCTTACCAAAGGCATTATCAGAATACGTGCTCATCCTTTATAACCTATGTAAACTCGTAGTTTATTTCTGGGAAAGCCCTGTTTTGAAGCAGATCCAGAGACTTTTTTAATGCCTGGCGGCTGTAATGCAATCTCGACTTGACGGTGCCCACCGGGATATCGAGGATTTCGGAGATCTCCTGAATGGAAAGATCGTCAATATAATACAGGACGACTACTCCACGATGGGATAGAGGCAGGGAAGACATGGCTTGTTGCACCTGGCGCCACGACTCATTGATCTCAGAGCGAACGGCAGGAATGTCTCTCCGGCTGCCTGTGATCCAGTCTGCTACATCTTCCAAAGGACGCAGCAATCGATTATGGCGCTTAACCCATGTATAGGATAGGTTCGTAGTCATGCGATATAGCCAGGGTTCCAGAGGACGATCATAATCAACATGACTCGCAAAACGGTGCAGGCGCAAGAACACCTCTTGCAATAAATCAGCAGCAGCCTCTGCGTCTCCGGTGATGGCTAACGCTGTACGAAAAACCAATCCCCGGTGGCGGTCATAAAGCACACCAAGCGCTTCGAGGTTACCATTTTGCAAGCTAAGGATCAATTGTGAATCAGGATTCGGCTTCTTCTCCTCTGCAGCGATCAACATGGCGATTTCCTTCTATCTATATTACTCTGTCGAGGCATAAATAGTTCAAAAATAATCGGGTACTAAGAATAAAAACCACACAGGAAAACCAAACCCTGTGGGTATTAAATGAAACATCAGATATTCACCTTAGAAAACACAGTACTGAATAGATTATACATCTTTCTGAAGAAATGAACTGCCTTTTGTAACCAGCACTACTTTACATTAATCATAAATCGTGCTCATCCTGACTCAGGCGCATTCTCACATAGGACGCATAGCGATCAGGGTGCACTTCCCCACGCTCAACAGCTTCAAGCACAGCACAGCCAGGTTCATGGGTATGGGTGCAGTTGCTGAATTGGCAGGCATCCACCAACTCGCGTAGCTCAGGGAAATATCCGTCCAACTCCTCCGGGTGGATGTCCCACAGTGCCATGGCCTTAAGCCCGGGTGTATCTGCCACGTATCCTCCGCCCTCTAAAGGAAACAACTGGCGCACAACGGTTGTATGCCGACCTTTTTCTGTCATCCGACTCACCGAGCGGACGGCTAACCCGAGACCCGGCTGGATGGAATTCAACAGGCTGGATTTACCAGCCCCAGATGGTCCGGCAAAAACCGATAGCTTTCCCGTCAGCAGGGCAGACAGCTCCTTGATCCCGTACCCACTATGGGCGGAAGTATAGATGAGTGGATATCCCAGGGCTGCATAATGAGAGAATGCTGCTTCCGCCTGAGGAATGCCCACCAGATCCACTTTGTTGATCACAATAAGAACTGGAAGACCTTGCTTCTCAGCCACCACCAGGAAGCGGTCGAGCATACCGGGATGAGGTTCCGGTTTGGCACAGGCAAATACGAAGACAGCCTGGTCAGGATTGGCAATGATAATCTGGTGGTATTCCCCGTGGGGGGTGGGCGCCATTCTCGAAAGGGTATGCTTGCGCGGCTCGACTGCTTCGATCATCCCGGTTTCATCCTCCTGGGATACCTGTACCCAATCACCCACCGCCACGATGTCCTCCAGGCGCCTGCCCCGCTTAAGCCTGCCGCGCAGGCGGCAGGTCAGGCTGCCCGTATCAGTCACGACGGCATAAAAACCAGACTGGGAGCGAATGATTAAACCACGCAAGCTAATTACACAATTCTAAGGATTTGGGGTTTCCGTCACTTCGGGAGTAGCTGTCTCAGTCACCTCGGGTGTAGGAGTGGCAACCACACCCACCTGGGCTTCCCACGGATAGCGCATTTGAGGGTTGCCCAGGAAATATATTTCGAGTACTCGCCGGAAAATCGGTTCTGCCACCACAGAGCCTTCACCGCCGTTCTCCACCAACACAGCCACGGCAATATCGGGACGATTTTCAAGTCCGGCGAAGGTATAACCAGCGAACCAGGCGTGGGGGTCACTATAACCTGATTCAGCTGTCCCGGTCTTGGCTGCCACAGGGATACCGGAGGAGGAGACAAAACTATTAATGCCATATCCGCTGGTCCGATAAGCCGTCCCTCGCGGATTCATCACCACACTGACCATCGCATTCTGGATGATGGACAGGTTCTCCGGAGAGACGGGCAGGATACCACGCACAGTGGGGGAGAAAACATAGGTTGGGTCACCGACTACTGGTACAATGCGATCAATAACGTGAGGTGTGTAAAGTGTACCGCCGTTACCCACAGCGGCAATAAAGTCCGCCACCTGCAGGGGAGTTACCATTGTATTACCCTGGGCAATAGCCAGGTTAACCGCATCCACCGGGCTTGTTGGATCCGGGATCTTCCCGGCAGCATCACCGACCTCAATCCCGGTGGAGCTTCCCAACCCAAACCCACGTGCCATATCCGAAACAGCGGTATACATGCCTCGATTATAAAAATCCAACCCGATATGCCAGAAGAAGGGGTTGCACGAGCGCATTAAGCCTTCAGGCAGGGTAAGCATGCCGCTTGGCTGGGTTCTACCATCCTTTAAATAATGGTCATAGGTCCAGTCGTGAGACTGCATGCCTTGCACCTCAGTGAAAAAGTATCCACAATCGTATGTGGTATCTTTGGTGTACAACCCACTCTCCAAAGCTGCCGACATGGTGATGATCTTAAACACCGACCCGAGGGGATACTGCCCCTGGGTGGTGCGGTTAAGCAGGGGCGTGGAATCAGAATACAAATCATTGATCATATAGCTGTAATTGTAGTTGGCTGGCTCGAACAGGTTGGGGTTAAAACCAGGCGAGGAGAGCATCGCCAGCACCCTGCCCGTATTGCGCTCCAGGACGACAATAGCACCTTTCATGCCTGCACTCAGGGCATTGCTGCGCTGGAGACCCAGCTGCAAATCATAATCGAGGGTGGTATAGACTGCCTCCGCGGCCTGTGGATCCTTTGCGGCGAGCTGGGTGATGATATTTTTATTCGGATCGACTACGTATAACGCCCCACCGCGCACTCCTGCGAGGTTTTTCTCAGCGTAATATTCCAGCCCATCGCGACCTACGCGTTCGTCCACCCGGTAGCCCAGGCGTTTGTAATAATCCACTTCATCCGGTTGGATCAAGCTCATATAACCCAATACATGAGAAGAAATACCATCCTCAAAATAGTAGCGGGTGCGAAATGGCTGCAAGATGACCCCTGAATATCCCGCCAGAACCGCCTCACGCGGAGCTAGGGTATCCACAGATATATCTGCAACCGGCAGGTAATATCCATACGGACGCCAGGCTTCAATCATGCCGGATAATGTATCAGGATGAACTCCGGTAAGCCGGTAAATTTCACCCAGCAATGCATCTTCCTGCGCAGGATCTACGGCCGCTGTATCCAGCCCAATGGCAACCGCATCCGCTTGAGCAACCAGGGCGCGACCATCGCTGGAATAAATATTCCCCCGCGATGGGATACGATATTCCATAGAAAGATTGTTCCCCCCACGCAGCTCGGGCAGGATCAATGAGTCGTCCCACTGGATGCGCCACACCCCGTTTTCTAGGATCAGGTTCATCACTGTATCGCCATTGATATCACCGACGAGGACACTGTGCAGGATCACTTTATAACCCACCTGCCCACTTTCGGGATTTTTCAAAGATGATAGGATCTCATAATCCCAGCTGCTCAAGGCGGCTTCATTCGCCACACCCTGGTAACGTGCAGTGAAATCTAGCTCGCTGATGGCGTCCTGGCTGACAGTAGTCAGCATAGCATACATGGCAGAATATTCTTCTGCTTTCCAGTGGTCGAGGTAAGTTTGTGCAACCAGGCGCGGATCGGGGACAGTGGTGGTTTCCACCTGCGGCCCCGGTAGGGAGGCGGTGGGTGATGCTGCCACAGCTGGAGTCTGCGCAAGGGGCGTGGCTTGGCTGCATCCAAAAAGGATGAAGGCAGATAGTACGAGGATCAGGAGTCGAATTTTCATTTCTTTCTCTATCACACATCTCTAGGGGAGAGATACTGATTGTTTAAATCAGAGGATTCCCTTCGGTCTTTTCACTCAAAATATCACGATAGGCACGACAATCATACCCAAGTGTAGCCTGGCAGGTCTGTGGCACATCGACGACTGGGTCAATACCTAATTTGACTAAGCTGCGGGTCAGGTGGCATAATGGCAGACCCATCACATTGGCGTAACAGCCGGTTAGCTTGTCGACTGGATGGAATCCAGCATGTTGAATGGCATATGCACCTGCCTTATCCAGCGGGTCACCCGTGCTGACATAAGCTTGAATCTCTTGCTCACTATAATTCCGCATGGGGACATCGGTCATGCATAAATCGAACAGCAATGTACCGTCATCAGTGCGCATGATTGAAACCGCCGTCAGCACCTGGTGGATATGCCCACGCAGCCTGTGCAGCATTTCAACTGCTTCGATTGGGTCGGCGGGTTTCCCAAGTATCTGAGCCTTACCATCCGTGCGGGGGTCTATGACCGCAGTATCGGCTGCAACGATCACACCATGGCTGCAGGCTAGATTGGCCGCGGTGAGTGCCTTGCTGGCAGCAATGCGTTGCACATATTGAGTTCCATCTTCATCGGGTAGAGGTGTTTCATCCACCTGAGCAGGCAGCAGATTATACTCTAATTTAATCAATGTGAGAAATTCTCTTCTGCGAGGGGAATTAGAGGCCAGATAAAGCTGTAGATTTACCCGTTTGGCGGGAATCATATCCGGCGATTCTAACACACTCCAACTCTGGTTCATTCCACGAAGCGGTTGTAAAATGAAAGCACGTTGATTTGAATCTCTATAGCCAGGAGGCGCATATGAGAGAGCTACACGATAGAATCGTGCGTGAAGGGAAAAACCTGGGGAATGGCATCCTGAAAGTGGATGGTTTCATCAACCACCAGGTGGACCCGCAACTGATGGATGTTTGCGGGCGAGAGCTGGCACATCGCTTCACGGGCATCGGGGCAACCAAGGTGCTTACAGCAGAAATCTCGGGTATCGCTCCAGCCGTGTTAACCGCTTTTCACTTGAAACTACCGGTTGTATATGCGCGTAAGCAAAAACCCATCACCATGCCCGATCAGGTGTTTCTCACCCTCAGCCCTTCTCACACCAAAGGGCGCATGGTTGAGCTGATCATTTCACCGGAATACCTGGGGCAAGGGGAACGAGTGCTCATCATCGATGATTTCCTGGCGACAGGCGCGACCATCTTGGGTCTGGTGCGTTTAGCTCAGACAGCCGGGTCGAGCATCGTCGGCATTGGAACGCTGATTGAAAAGACTTTCGAAGGTGGGCGGAAAGCGTTGTCTCCACTGGGCGTACCCATCGAATCGCTGGTACAGATCGTTTCAATGTCCGGTGACCGGATCATATTCGCACAGGACCAGGGGTAATGGACTCGATTGCGGTGCTGGATTTTGGCTCCCAATATGCCCAGCTGATCGCCCGTAGGGTGCGAGAGGCGCATGTTTATTGCGAGCTTTTCCCGTGGAATGAAACCCCGTCTAAGGTTTTGTCGCTGGTGCCCAAGGGTTTCATCCTTTCCGGTGGTCCCGCTTCAGTGTACGAGCCTGGGGCACCGAAAATCCCGGCTTATGTTATTGAAAGTCAGCTCCCGGTATTGGGCATCTGTTATGGGATGCAGGCCTTGACCTATGCCCTGGGTGGGGTAGTAGCGCCGTCATCCAGGCGGGAGTATGGTCTGACTGAGATAGAAGCTCTGATTGCCAACCCGCTCCTGCCCGAGGGGAGACGGTCGGTGTGGATGTCTCATGGCGACCGCATTGAACGGCTCGCACCAGGTTTTATCACCCTGGCGCGCAGCACCAACAGCCCCTATGCGGCAATTGGAAATATGGGTCGCGGCTACTACGGTGTGCAGTTCCATCCTGAAGTACGCCACACCCAGGGCGGGAGCGAAATCCTGCGCCGTTTTGTGGCTGAGATTTGTGCTGCCAGACCTGAATGGACCCCCGAATCCATCATCAACACCTCAATCCAGCACGTCCGGGATCAGGTGGGCAAGGAACGTGTTCTCTCCGCGGTGAGCGGCGGGGTTGATTCGAGTGTGGCGACGACATTAGTGCATCGCGCAGTGGGAGACCAGCTGACGGCTGTGTTTGTTGATAACGGATTGCTTCGCCTGGGAGAAACAGCTCAGGTGGTAAAGGTTCTTCGAGCCACGATGGGCGCCGAGCTGGTTGCGGTGGATGCAGTAGATGAGTTCATGAGCGCATTACAAGGCATCTCCGACCCGGAGCAAAAAAGACGGATTATTGGTGAGAAATTCATCCGCATTTTTGAAGCCCAGGCTCGCCAGACAGGCACAGCGCGTTATCTGGTCCAGGGGACGATCTACCCGGATGTGGTGGAGTCGAGTGGTGCAGACAGGGCTCAGGCTGCCAGGATCAAGAGCCATCACAATGTCGGTGGGCTGCCGGAAAATATGCATTTCGAGCTAGTCGAGCCGTTGCGTTATCTCTTTAAAGATGAGGTGCGCCGGGTGGGTGAAGCATTGGGCTTGCCGCATGATCTCGTATGGAGGCAGCCTTTCCCAGGACCCGGTTTAGCGGTGCGCTGCCTGGGTGAAGTAACCCCTGAGCGCCTGGAACGTCTGCGCAATGCGGATGCGATATTCACCGGCGAGCTGGAAGCGGCTGGATTATTAACCATGGAAGAGAATGAAGGAACCGCCCAATCTTTTGCAGTGCTACTGCCTGTGCGCGCGGTGGGGGTGATGGGAGATAACCGCACCTACCAGGAGGTGGTCGCATTGCGAGCCGTCACCACCGATGATTTTATGACCGCAGATTGGGCGCGTCTGCCCAATGACCTGCTCGCCCGGATCGCCAACCGGATCGTTAATGAAGTCACCGGAGTCAATCGCGTGGTGTATGACATCACCAGCAAGCCGCCTGCGACCATCGAATGGGAATAAATAACCCAGACAGATTCTTGACAGGCCTATGGTGCTGAAATGATTAACCTCAAATGAATAATATAAAATCTATCCTTAGTTTATATGCTTAATTTCATTCAAGATATATAATTAATCGTGTGGGGAAGATCTCGAACATTAATATTGGTTTTTATAATGGAGCGAATATAATGGATGACCTGATCAAATTGGTATCTCAAAAAACCGGGTTACCCCAGGACAAAGCCAAGGTAGCCGCTGAGACGGTAATTAACTTTCTTAAACAAAAATTACCACCCAGCCTCGCGGGACAGATTGATGCGGTACTGGCGGGTGGTAGCCTCCAGGATGATCTCACCAAAGGTCTTGGGGGCTTGTTAGGTGGAAAAAAGTCATAACCATAAAAAAGGAGAAAACTATGGCAAAGATAATTGATGTGGAAGGGATTGGAAAAAAGTACGCTAATACCCTCATTAAGGCGGGTGTAAAGACCACGGATGCACTGCTGAAAGTTGGCTCTACACCCAAAGGGCGGAAAGAGCTTGCAGAAAAAACCGGCCTTGGTGATGCACTGATCCTCAAATGGATCAACCATGTGGATCTGTACCGCATCAAGGGAGTTGGGTCGGAGTATTCAGAGCTACTGGAAGCCGCTGGAGTGGATACGGTTCCCGAATTGGCTCAAAGGAAAGCCGGTAACCTGGTCCAGAAAATTGTCGAAGTGAACGCAACTAAAAAGCTGGTGCGCAAACTTCCCGTCGAATCGCAGATTGCCAATTGGATCGAGCAAGCAAAGAAACTGCACAGAGTAATCACCTATTAAGCCAGCAGGGTCAAACAGGAAATTACTCCTGAGAAAAACCAGGAATGGTTACATGGAGGGATCATGCCTTCTCTAAATCGAATCCAATTGATCGGGCACCTGGGTAAAGACCCTGAGGTGCGCTTTACACCCACAGGCAAGAAGGTTACCTCGTTCAGCGTTGCGGTCAGCCGCCGTTGGAAAAATAGTGCTGGTGAGGATAAAGAATCGACGGATTGGTTCAATGTAGAAGCCTGGGGTCGTTTAGGTGAAATATGCAAGCAATATCTGCATAAAGGCCGGCTGGTCTTCCTGGAAGGACACCTACGCACTGATCGTTATGATCACGAAGGCGATACCCGCTACTTCACCAAAGTGGTCGCAACGCAGATGCAAATGCTCGATCGAAAAGCAGAAGAGTTACCCGGCATCGAAGCGGAAGAACCAGTCGAAGAAGAGTGACCCACCTCGATTGGGCATAATTGAAGACCAGGGATTTGGAGGGTTTACTGAATGCTCCAAATCCCTGGTGTTATCTCACCACCGGAATGGTCTCAAGCTGATCGATGAGACCCCGGATGACGTCGAAACCACCCTGCCAGAAGTCGCGGCTGTGCATATTGACGCCAGCATCGGACAGTATCCTATCAGGTGATTTAGAGCCGCCTGCGGCTAATAATTTAAGATAGCGCGGCTTGAACGCCTCCCCTTCACCCCTATATTGCTGATACAAGGATAAAACTAACAGCTGACCAAAGGTGTAGGCGTAGACGTAAAACGGCGTGTAATAAATATGGGGGATGGAAACCCATTCCCAGCGGAATTCATCACTAACCTCGACTGCGTCACCGAACTGCGAGCGAAGGTTTTCAAGATAGGCAGCCGATAGCTCATCCACCGTGGCTCCATGCTGGACCATATCGTGCGCCTGGCGCTCAAAAATGGCGAACTGGGCCTGGCGCATCACCGTGGCATAGGCATCATCGACCTGGCGGAAAAGCAATGTCTGGCGCACAGAGGCATCACTATCTGTTGCCAGAAGTCGGTCCACCAGCATCATCTCCCCAAACGTAGAGGCTGTTTCTGCCAGGGGTAAGGATGAATGGAAAGTGAACAGGCTGTGGTCAGCAGCGAGCTGCGAGTGGATGGCATGACCCAGCTCGTGAGCCAGGGTTGCCACATCGTCAGGTCTGCCCTGGAAATTCACAAAAACCCATGGAGTGATATCCGGTGCCACCGTCGCGCAGAAAGCCCCGCTCAACTTTCCGTGCCGCACTTCGCTATCCAGGTGGTCCTGTTCGAGCACCCGGGAGGCCAATTCCTCCAGCCGAGGCTCGAAAGTGCGGAAAGCATCGAAAACCGCGTCCGCAGCCTGTTCGAAAGTGTATTTCTTATCTGATTTGACCACTGGCGCATAAACATCATACCGCCGCAAGCGCTCTATACCCAACCAGCGCGCTTTCAGCTGGAAGAAGCGCTGGAAAATGGATCGATTATCCTGGCAGACACCCAACAGAGTATCCACGACATCACCAGGGATATCATTCGCCAGGTTGCGCACCGCCAATGGGCTGGGAAAATGGCGTAGATCCACGTTCTCGTTATGCCAGTCCCTGACCAAGGTCTGGTACATCTGACCCAGTATGGCGCCATCCAAACCGTAAACGCGGTAAAGCTCCTGGTAAGCGGCAGCCCGTAGGGCGGGATCATAGCTGCGGGCATAGACCATTGTCTCTCCGCGCGTGAGCTCCTTTTCTTCACCATCCACAGTCAAGTGAAAGATATACCGGTTGGTAAGGGTGGTGTATAAGTTTCCAATGGCACTCGCCCCGGTTACATCCTTGATATTGATGATCTTTTCCTCTGGCTCCGATAGAGTGTGTGGCTTGAAATGACGCATCTCTTCCAGCCAATAACGATAATCACCGGAGCCTGCCATCAGCCGTTCTGCTGCGCGCTCGTCCAGCTCTTTCCACCACAGACTAAAGAACAACGTGCGGTTGTTGATCAACGCCATGCGGCTCTCCACATCCGATTGAAAAGCCAGGATAGCCTGGTCCTGAGTATCGGCGGAAAACCGCAGCGAGGCAAAGCTGCCAATCCGATGGGCCAGGCGCGAGATAGCCTCCAGCAGGTGGATCACCTCCAGGAGAGCCTCTACAGGCATGTCTGGAGACAGGCCCGGGCGCATTGCTTCGAGCTCAATAACTTTCTCATCCAGCTCATCGAAACCAGCTTTCATCTCGGGGCTGTCATGGGCTGGAAACAGGTCAGATAAATTCCATGGGGATTGCGTGTACGTCTTCATATTCTCCGTATTCTTGTATATTTTGTTTGAGGTTAATTTAATGATAACTACGATCTTTGCGGTGGCACATCCGCTCAGACATTGAACCGGATATGCACAATCTCACCGTCGTGCACAATATATTCTTTTCCCTCCAGGCGCAGGCGACCTTTGG